>JBEBHT010000106.1:0-11286 GCA_040081135.1 Lacibacter sp.
TGGCTGTAAAGGGGTAGCCATATTGTTATTCAAAAAGCCAAACGAGGGACTCAACTCTGCCGTATTCAGGTTTTCAGCCCTGATAAACAGGGATAAACTTCTCACCCTGAATTGCAGGTAAGCAGCAATATCTGGGAGGTTTTTTATTGTTGTTGTATTCTGCAAAACAAACTGTCCGAGTACAGGTGAAAAATTATCTGCCTTATAGGGTGTATGATAACGAAGTTCAACACCGGTACTTAAGTTGAGATTTTTAAAAAACTGTCCTTCATAAGCAAACCGGTTCCTTGTCAATACGAGGGGCAAATTTACCGGCGCATTGGCAGTTGTTTGTTGTACAAAAATTTCTGTGTACCAGTTCCAGCGTTTGCGCCTGCCAAAGCTGAATTGTTTTTGCAATTGAAGCTGTAATAAATTAAACAGGGTTGCTTCCTGCGAGGCTTCTGAATAATTTTTGAAATAGATATAATTGCTGGCGAGGAAATATTTTGCTCCCAATACCAACCGTTGCTGCGGCAGTTCATATATGGCAGAAGCAATCGTTGTATTTTCTTTTCCGAAATTAGTATTGCCAATATTCAATTTTTTGAAATTACTCAGATCATCATGAATAAAAGAAGCTGTACGGTTCACATTCTGAAAACCCAATGTAATGTATCCAAGTTTTTTGCCGATCAACCGTTTCAATGAAGCAAGAACATTGTAATCACCTCCATTTAAACCTGCGAGGTAAAACCGCCCTGACAATTCCATGTCCCACTTCCTGTTCCTTGTTTTATTTCTGTATTCACCGTTAACCTGCAGGTTGGTGAAAGAAGGTTCGTTCGTTCCGAAATCTGCATGAAGCGATTCAAAACCGGCTGCAACCTTCAAAAATTGCTGCTGATTTTTTATATCAGGATAAGAATAGATGGCCAGTTCATTACTGAAGGTTTGCCAGAAATCTTTTAATCCGAATGTTGTCGGCAGGTTATGAAGATTATATAACAGAGCATAGCCCGTTGTATCAACTCTTGTATCCAGGTATTGAAATGAATAACGGTTCAGCTGCATAGTATGCTGAAAACGAAACCTTGGATAAAATAAATAAACAACCGTTGAATCAGTCGTGATGGAATCTTTTTTACCAAGATCATAATGATGACGGAACAGAATATTGGTGAAACTGTATTTATTGCCTGTGTTGATGGTGTTACTTAATAATGACTGCGATTCAAACGAAGAACCGCCAAGATTGGTTGGAATATTAAACCGTTCGCTGAATGCTGGAGTACTGTCAAGTAACAGAACATCTTTCAGTCCGCCATTTTCAGTTGCACCAATCTTATTTCCTGCAATGATAAAATAAGCTGTGTAACGTTTGTTGGGTGTTACATACCAGGTATTAAAAAGGAGATTGCTGTGGTTCGTTTTTTGGTTCCTGAAAATTCCGGGTGAATTGATGAGGTTAAACCTGAATGAAAAATTCCAGTTGTAACGCACATTTTGTGTATGCTGTACACCAATGGTTTGTTCCGACTTAGGCCCCAGTACATAAGTTAGCTGGGTATAAGGACGGGTGGTATTATAAAATTTTGTTTGAAACAAATCAGGCACATAGGCATCGTAGGCGTGAAAGCCATGATCCCATCCCGGTTTCATGTTGGGTGAAAACAATAATGACCGTGATGCACTGCCGGTATTACCCAAAAAAATACTTGTCCATTGAACAGGCCATCGCCTGCCAAAATCATTTACCGAAGAATCAAGAAAATAAAAACGGGCTGTATCTAAATACCTGTACGCAATTGTTGCTGAGTCCTCATGACCGGTACGATGTAATAAAGAATCCTTAAACGGACTGGAGCCGCCACCTCTTCCGCCTGTTGAGTTTCCCCCCATGAAACCACCAGGGATTTTTTGCATTAGATTCACATTCCCCCCTCCGGGCCTTTGAGCCGAAACAGAAAAACCAGTCAGTAAAAAAATAAGTAAACAAAGAAAACGGGCCATATAAATAAAAACGGGCTTGTAAGCCCGTGTAAAAGTAATTGAATTCAGTTTGTACAACTATAAATTGATCTTAAAGTTCAATGATGAGCTGTTTTACAATTGCTGTCATCTTTGGTTCGGCTGCCTGTGCAGCTTCCAGCACCTCGGCATGCGTAATTTTATTTTCTTCTTCACGAATGCCGATATCAGTAATTACACTCATGGCAAAAACAGGCAGGCCCATGTGTACTGCAACGATCACTTCAGGAACAGTACTCATCCCTACTGCATCGCCACCCAGCACATGAATCATTTTATACTCACTGCGTGTTTCAAAGGTTGGACCGGTAACGCCGAGATACACACCTTCTTCCACTTTAATATTCAAATGTGCAGCAATGGCTTTTGCTTTTGCAATCAGGTCTTTTTTGTACGGCTCACTCATGTCAGGAAAGCGTGGACCGAATTCGCTGATATTTTTTCCAATAAGTGGATTAATAACAAACTGGCTGATATGATCCTTAATGATCATCAGCTCTCCTACTTGATAGTTTGGATTTACACCACCGGCTGCGTTGCTGAGAATAATGGTTTTAATACCAAGATATTTCATTACCCGGATAGGATACACCACTTCCTCAATGCTGTACCCTTCATAAAAATGAAAACGCCCGGCCATTACAACCACTTTTTTATCACCTAATGTGCCAAACACAAGCTTGCCTTTATGCCCTTCAACAGTTGACACAGGGAAATGCGGAATATCACTGTAGCTGATTTCTTTTTCAACTGTCAGTTCATTTGTAAACTGTCCCAAACCGCTGCCCAGTACAACCCCAACAGTTGATTCTTCTGTATAATGACTGCGGATATAGGCTACTGTTTCATGGATCTTCTGTAAAGTATCGCTCATCGTATTAAAATTAGGACGGCAAATATATTGCTTTTATAACGGGTAACGGACAAATGAGGGCTGAGATTCATCAGTCAATAAGTGATACCATAGAGGGCTTTTAAAGACTTCTTTATAATGCACCCATTTACCATTGATTTTTATCAGTTCATAAATGAGTCGGATGCCGTGGCTGTAATCCACATACCAGTTTGCATGACCGGTATAAACCGGCTGAATGGGTTTGCCATTCAATTGATGCCACCCATAGATAGCTACTTTGTTTTGTTTGGTTGGATTCAGTAATTGATCAGTGAGTATAACATCTTTTTTAATTCCTGCAATTAAGCCCTTTTGCTGTTTTCGCTGACCTTCAATAATAAGATGATGCTGGTACATAGTGGGTGTGCTGTCACGGAAAGCAACCATTGGCACAGGTTCTAATTTTATAGTAGCTGCTTTATAAATTTCATCCACCAATTTTTTTGTTGGGAGAAAGCAGTGAAAGCTGTCGGCTATCTGTTGAGCTGCCATTGGCGTTAAGGGAATCCTTGCCCACCCGATAGCTATCGGGTCAGCATCAGTACCAATACTCATATAATCAGGACTTACATAGATAACGGCTTTGATGGTTTTGCCTGTTGTTGAATCAATGATTGAAATATGAACAGGAACAAATTTTTTCAGGAAAGATGGAAGATTGCCTGATAGTATTTCCTTTACAGCAAATGAATCCCGTTGTTTCCAGTTCATGGCCGCTGCCTGTTTGTAAAATGCAGCACCGTTGATGGCATTTGCCTTTTGTTGTGGAACCGATAACTGCATTTCTGTTTTGCAGGAAAAAAGCAGAAGGAGGGATAAATAAATCCAAAGCCTGTTCATGCAGGAAAGATAGAAAAACCTCAACAAAGACTGGAAAGATGAAGAGTGCGACGCAACAGTTGATGCCATGAAACCTAACAGTTGGTTTCACAAAATCCCTCCCTGTTTATCCGTGAACTATTATTGTCTTTCGCTTATCTTCGCCAAAATTTTTTGCGATATGAACCTCCACGAATACCAGGCCAAAGAATTACTGAAAAAATACAATGTTCCCGTGCAGGAAGGCTTTGCCTGTTCCACTGTACATGAAGCAGAAGATGCTTACCGCCAGATCAAAAACCAAAGTGGCAGCAGCTTTGCCGTAGTGAAGGCACAGATACATGCAGGTGGCCGTGGCAAAGGAACCGTAAAAGAAAGCGGACTCAACGGTGTGAAAGTGGCAAAGAATTTAGACCAGATCACTGAGTTTGCAAAAGGCATACTGGGTGGTACACTGGTTACTATTCAAACCGGGCCAGCCGGTAAAGTGGTGAGTAAAATCCTGGTGGCACAGGACATGTATTACGATGGTCCTACTGAACGTAAAGAATTTTACCTGTCAATCTTACTCGACCGAACTAAAAAACAAAACGTCATTATGTACAGTACCGAAGGCGGTATGAACATTGAAGACGTTGCACATGATACTCCTGAAAAAATATTTAAAGAGTGGGTTAACCCTTCCGGAATGTTACAGGGTTTCCAGGCAAGAAAGATTGCATTCAATCTTGGCCTTAGTGGTGAAGCATTTAAGAACTGTGTAAAATTTGTGACCAACCTGTACAACGCCTATGTTGGGCTGGATTGCAGCATGCTTGAAATTAATCCGCTGTTTAAAGCAGCAGATAATAAGATCATTGCAGTTGACTGTAAAATGAATGTGGATGATAATGCACTTATCCGTCATGCAGATGTTGCAGCCATGAGAGATGTAACAGAAGAAGATCCTACTGAAGTGGAAGCAGGCAACCACAACCTCAACTTTATTAAATTAGATGGTAATGTTGGTTGTATGGTAAATGGTGCAGGATTAGCCATGGCTACCATGGATATGATTCAGCTCAGCGGTGGGCAACCGGCCAACTTCCTCGATGTGGGCGGTACTGCCAATGCACAAACAGTGGAAGCAGGATTCAAGATCATTTTAAAAGACCCGAGCGTAAAAGCAATTCTCATCAACATCTTTGGCGGTATTGTTCGCTGCGATCGTGTTGCTGCCGGTGTAATTGATGCATATAAAAGTATTGGAGATATTAAAGTGCCGATCATTGTACGTTTGCAGGGAACCAATGCAGTTGAAGCTAAGAAACTGATTGATGAAAGCGGGTTAAAAGTGCAGAGCGCTATCCAGTTAAGCGAAGCAGCTGAACTGGTAAAGAAAGCAGTAGCGTAAGACTACGGAGTAGTTTGCACTGAGCGAAGTCGAAGTGTTGCTTAAAACAATCGAGCGGAGTCGGGATATTATAGAATAATTTATGAAAGCCATACGTTAATCGTATGGCTTTCGTTTTATACTTATGAATATTTTATGATTATTCGTATATGATTTTTGCAGCATGGCACGTTCATTGAAATTAAATCTGCATAAATCAACAACCAAAATCCAGAACAGATGAAATCAATTGCAACAAAGATCCTTCTCATTTTTTTTACACTTGCATTTTCCTTACCCCTTTTTGCACAGGTTAAATATGAAATAGAACATCATTACAAACCATTTAAAGTAGACGCCGGTTTGGGCTATGCCCGCCCTGCGGGAAAAGGAGCGAAAGCAGGTGTATTGTTATATATGGAACCAAAGGTGAATGTGCTTGACCGCATTTCTGTCGGTATCCGCACAGAAGCAACTGCAATGGCCCGTGGAAATATTGACCGCAACGGAACAGAATTCTCAGGTAATGGCGAAGCAGGGTTGAGTCTTTCTTTCCTTGGTACAGCAGATTACTATTTCACCAATCGGTTGATACGTCCTTATATTGGTGGTGGTGCAGGCATTTATAATCTTGTTGGTATTGAAGGAACATCTGATGGTGGTGGAACTGTTACAATCCCCACTGAAACAAAGTTTGGTGCCATGGCAAGGATTGGTGTTGAAATTTGGCATATCCGTGCCGGACTTGAATACAATTTTGTCAATAAAACCGGGCTGATCAACAACAACTATCTTGGATTAAAAATCGGGATTGTATTTGGCGGCGGTTTAAAAGATCAATACAAAGGATCAGAAGAATACTAAGCACTGTTATCTGATTCAAACAGTAAAAATTCCCATTCAGCAGTTTACAGTTTGTTACGGAAAGCCGTTTCTGTAGTTTTCTGAAAAACTGTATGAGAAGAGTATTTCAATTCGCTTTAGCCGTTGCTGCCTTATTTACCATTTCATCGTGCAGCAAGCAGGACGCTGTTATTGTTCAGGATCAATACCAGGCTGTATTACTGCCTTCCAACGAAGTGCCTGCAAGGGTTTCAGATGGCAGGGGTTTTGCAATTGGTTATTTAAATCCCCAAACAAAGGTCCTTACACTTAGAATTACCTATGGCAATCTGAGAGCTCCATTAACTGCATGGCATATTCACAAAGCACCCGCAGGAGTAAACGGACCGGTTATTCACAATTTTGGAGCACCTGCACCAAGCGAGTTTTATTATATTTCTGCCCCTCTTACTGCCGATCAGGAAAATGACCTGATAACAGCAAATTATTATGTGAACCTGCACAGTACGCTTTATCCCGGCGGTGAAATAAGAGGACAATTACTGAAACGATAATCAACAATAGTTCCACAGATGTGGCTTACAGCTTCATGGCATTTGCATGAAGCTGTTTTTTACTGTTTTGTTTTTAGCTGAGTTCTGTTTTTGGTTGAATACCGGCCTGCAGATAATTCTGAAAAAAGAATGAATTATTTTATTTGCAGTGTCGGTATTCTTTTAGTTTTGGGCATGTCTTCAACTGTTACTCTCCGCTCCATTCAACCGGCAGACAATGCAGCACTTGCTGTCATCATCTGTACTTCATTAGCTGAGTTTGGTGCCAACAAACCCGGCACTGTTTTTTTCGATCCAACTACTGATGCTTTGTATGAACTCTTTCAAACAAAGGGCAGTGCTTATTTTGTTGCCGAAGAAAATGGAGTGCTGCTGGGAGGCGGAGGTATTTTTCCAACAGAAGGTTTACCATCTAAAACCTGTGAGCTGGTAAAAATGTACTTACACAAAAATGCAAGAGGTAAAGGATTGGGTAAACTGCTGATTGAACATTGTCTTGCATGGGCAAAACAGAATGGTTACGATCAATGCTATTTAGAAACCATGCCTGAACTGAAACAGGCTTTGAAAGTATATGAACTGATGGGCTTTACCTACCTCGATGGGCCTCTTGGCAACAGCGGTCATTTTGGTTGTGACAGGTGGATGCTGAAGAAGTTGTAAGAAGATGAACATTAAAAACTCCAGTTCATTCTTACCAGAAAATATCGCCCTACTCCCATAAATGTATTCTCGCTGATGGAATTGGGTGAATTATTGCGTTCAACATACCGCTGATTATTTAATAAGTTATGAATAACCAGATCGGCATTCCACTTTTTGCTGATAACTACGTTTTGAAAAATACTCCACAAATGAAACTTCTGCTGCGGTGAAAGCTGCAGGTAATTGTATTGTGACCCTATATAGTAATTTGTCGAAAAATTGGACCGGAGTTTAATGAGTAGGTTCGTTGTGTGATTATTATTTTTTAATGACTGGCTGCCGTTAAGCTGCTCATTGTAAAAAAAGCTTTTTGAAAAATCAACTTGCCAGCCAACAGGGATTTTAAACGAAGGCACCCATGTAACAGTAAAGCCTCCAAACTTTGAATTATTCTGTACTTTCTTATTATTCTGCAATTGATTGCTGATACTGAAATTAGCATTGGAGCTAAGTCTGAATGTAGAATTGAGTGGGAAAATAAAAGACCCGATATCAAAGTTCACTCCTGCCTGCCTGTTATTATGAACAGGGCCCCATGTTGTGATATTGTATTGGGGAAGAAGCAAACTATTACCCACATAATCCGTTTTTCCATAACGGGCATTGAAACTTATTAGTAAAGAAAACTTCGACATGATTTTGAAGTTGGAAAATGAAACTGTTGCTGAATAATATTCAACAGGCACAACCGTTTTTGCTCCGCTTAACACTGAAGCATTGGCTGAAATCATGTTGGCAGGATGAAACATTAAAAGATTGGGCAATTCCTTTGCAGAACCAAGCAGGAAGTTAAATCCTGAAAATGCTTTTAATTTATAAGTATACCCTGTGTTTATCTTCCAGAGAAAATAAGAAGCTGATTCTTTTGCTGTTTCACGGTTTACTACAGAAGCAGTTCCTCCATTCACTGTTAACCTGACTGAACTTTTTCCACTCAGTTGCCTGGCAGTCAAAAAGCTGGCCTTGTTTTCAAAGAAACTGATGGAACGGTCAGCAGAAGAAAGTAACTTATTACTACCTGTTACATCATTCATTACCTGCAGTTTCTGCCAGCTGTTTTCATATCCAAGTTTAAAGGTGGTTCTTCCCTTCTTGTGAAAGAGGGATATACTGTTTTGCCAGTTTGCATCATTTGCATCCGTCATTTCATGAAATAGCCGAAAGCTGTCAGCAATTTGATAAAACAAATGGAGCCGGTTGGTTTGTGTTTCAAGTTTTTTAAACTCAGGTAAGTAGCTGAAATTGCTTTGAATATTCAATACTTTATAATCATTAATCTTTATGGCCCCATTGTAAAGGCCGGCATATCCCTGCCTGTTGGCAGAGGCTGTTTCTGATAAAGTATCAGTGAAAAAGCCATTTGTTTTATTCAGAAAAAAGTTGCGATCATTTACCCAGCCCCATTGCAGATTAAAATTTCCGGCAAAGCGTTTCAGATTATCATGCGACAACTCAACAGCCGCTGAAATATTTTTTCGTTTCCGGTTACTTTCCTGTGCATTGTTTAAGCTCCACTGATTCTGTGCATCAATGATTGTGTTGCTTGAGTTTCCTCCATTAAAAAACAGGGCATCATTCAAGGCATAAATCCTTGCAGCTAATTTTACCGACTTACTGATTCTTACATGAAACAAAGGTGAAGTGAACCAGTTCCTGTTATTCAGAACATACTCTCTTGTAATATCCGGGGCAGCAACAACACCTGTAGTTATTAAACCCGGTCCATTCATTATTTTCTTTGTCAGTTCTTCTTTTTGCTGCATCCCTGCTGAACTTCCAAATTCCTGGTAACGCAGCAAACCAGTTGCATCCTTAGCAATATTATTTCCATTGAACAGGTAAACCATTTTGAACTTCGATTTCAGCCATACCAAAGTTGCATCAGCTTCATATCTGCCTTCAGGTGAAGCAGCGGCGGAAGCACTACCGTTCAATTTCCCCTGCATTCCCTTTTTTAGTTTGAGATTAATGGCTGCCTGGTTACTTTCCAACAGCCCACCCATAATGCGGTTTTTATTGTAGTTATCAATGACCTGCAGCTTATCCACCATATCTGCATTCAGGTTACGGGTAAGCAACTGGTATTGATCCTGTGTTAGATCGTCGCCATCCAAAAGCAAAGCCTTTACTTCTTTGCCCCGGTAAGTAATACGTCCATCGGCTTCAACCTTGAAGCCTTCAATATTACGGATGAGGTCTTCAACTTTTCTGGTTTGCGGAGTACGGAAACTGTCTGCTTTAAACTCTATAGTATCTTTTTTTATTTTAACCGGTTCCTTATTTTCAATGATGATTTCTTTCAGTTGATTTTTTGAAGGAGTGAGAAAAAAATCGAAGACAATCACCGTATCGTTATTTGAAAACCGGATTTGCTTTTCCTGTGTTTCATAGCCGATATGCGAAGCAACAATGACATAACTGCAACTGTCGTACAGATTTACTTTTACAGAGAACATACCATTTGCTTTTGAAAAACCAAATGCTACTATTTGCTTTTCATTTGCAGAGTTAAGCTGCTGAATGGTAATATTTGTTTGTGAAAGCGGGGTTTTGTCATTGACTGAATAAACAAAACCCCCGCATTCAATTTTAACCTGAGCAGATGCAACAAAGGATAAAAGCAACGATAGTATAATAAAGCAGGCTTTGCTCATAATTAATATTCGCCCACTAGTTTTTCCGGTGTATTAATTGTAATAGTAACAGAGCTTTTACAGCCAACACATGAAGGATCTTCTGAATTATTTTTTGACTCAATGACTGTTTTCCTCCTTAAAAAATTCTGCCTGAACTTCTGCTTAAAACTTTCAAAATCACCATCAAATTTTGTTGGGAAATCAGGCAATGAAACATCACTATAAGTCAAACGATTCATTTTAAAGTAAGTCACTCCATCAGTATCATAAACTTCAACGATCAAACCCGGCAAACCTCCGAATTTCCAGGGCCCATTACTAATTGGTATTGAAGGAGCATACCAGGCAACATAATTACGCCCACGCCAGGTGCAGACAGCTTTCCTGCAAACAACAGAGTTTATTCTGGCAGTATCCTGCATTAAATTCCAGTTGAAATTGTGCAAACTATCAGTGTAAATCTCTTCCTCTTTAAATCCTAAGCCCTTTGGATTTAAAAATGCAAGCTGGTCGGAATTAAAATTTTTATAGATTACTACTTTTTGTGTATCGATGGCTTGTATAATTACCGTATTTATTGATTCCCCCGGCCTAAGGGGAAGTTTTTTTTCTCCGACTTTCTCTGAAGCGTCTAAAAAATAGAAAGCAACAGACCTGTCTTGCTGATGCTGAACTATAGTGCCTCTCTTGACTTTCGGATTAAGAGTATCATTATAATTAACATACTGTATCCTGTAGGTCTGTGCGTGGCAGAAAGCACCAACAATGAGAAAGAAAAAGAAAAGGTATTTTTCCATGAAAGGGTGTTTTACTCAATTTAGATACTATTTAGTAAAAGCTATCGCTAACTACCCAACAAATTCCATGCTGAAGGAAACTCAATTACTTTATTATTGATGCACTAGTAGCATTCTTGATTTGCAAACCTCTTATTCCTGCAAAAGATTTTCAACAGAATTATTTGTAATTGTCTTTCTGTTTCCACTGCATGAAGTACAATTCGGGTCAGATAAACCATCTGAAGACTCAAATGATTTTTTTATTTTATCAAATCTTTCTTTGTACATTTTTTTGAAATCAGAATATGTTTCAGATATGCCTGTTGGGAACTCAGGAAAAGATGGCATTTCTATATAATCAATCTTAAAAATTGTCCAGTAAACAGTGAACGTATCATCATAAATTTCCATAATCAATCCCGGCAGTC
This sequence comes from Lacibacter sp., assembly GCA_040081135.1. Lineage (GTDB taxonomy): Bacteria > Bacteroidota > Bacteroidia > Chitinophagales > Chitinophagaceae > Lacibacter. The sequence goes on from JBEBHT010000106.1 coordinate 11,042, forward strand.
CTCCATATTTCCATGGCCCATTGCTCACATTGACTGCTTCATCAAACCATGCGGAATAATTTCTTCCTCTGAACCACATTGTGGCTTTGCGGCATATCTGGTTCCCTATTTTCCTGGTTTCATTTACTATCTTCCATGAAAAAGGATGGAGTGAATCACTGTAAGTTTTACTTGTCTTTACAATCAAAAGATCAATTTCAGATTGAAAGAACAATGAATCTTCGTCAAAATTCTTATATATATAC
>JBEBHT010000508.1:0-2562 GCA_040081135.1 Lacibacter sp.
ATCAACCAGGATACGACCGCAGTTTTCACAAACAATGATTTTTTTATGCTGTTTAATTTCGCTCTGACGTTGAGGAGGAATAGTGTTGAAACAACCACCACAGCTTTCCCTTTCAATCGGAACAACTGCTAATCCGTTACGGTAACTGTTGCGGATACGGTCGAAACTTGCAAGTAAGCGGTCTTCCACTGATTCTCTCGCTGTGTTTACCTGTACTTTCAACTGATTTTCTTCTTTCTCAGTATCAGCAACAATTTTATCCAGCTCGCCTTTTTTATGATCTAAATTCTTTTCTTTTCCAGCAATTGCTTTCTTTGCTTTTTCCAGCACTTCGCTTTTTTCAATCAACTCTTCATTTGCATCTTTAATATGCTTCTCTGCGAGTTTAATTTCCAAACCCTGCATTTCAAGCTCTTTATTGATGGCTTCAAATTCACGGTTGTTTTTTACATTCTCACTTTGAGTTTCGTATTTTTTTACCAGCGCCTGTGAATCTTTGATCGCCTGCTTGCGGCTTTCCATAAATTCCTGGATGCCATTGATCTCTTCTTCAATACGGTTCTTACGTGCATTCAATCCTTCAATCTCATCTTCCAGGTCTTTTACTTCCATTGGTAATTCACCTTTCAGGATCTGGATCTGATCCAGCTTGCTTTCAATTTTCTGCACACGAATAAGTGTCTTCAGTTTTTCTTCAACGGAATACTCTTTTGTACTAGGCATATTTAATTTGAAATTTTTAATGTTTAATCCTCCTTGGCTTTCGCTTTGGGGGTTGACCAGCTTTTCCTCATTCTTCATCTGTTGTTGCGTCGCACTCTTGTACGTTTTGTAATTCTATTCTTCAAAAAACGCTGCAATTCAATTATCTGCTGCAGAAACAACTCATTTGAAATACTCAACCGGGTTGGTCTTTACACCGGTTTTTAGGACGGCAAAGGTAGGGAATTTCCTGCTCAAATGATCGGCCAAAAGATCAATTGTGAACTGCTCGCTTTCCCAATGACCGATATCTGCCAGCAGCAACCTGCCATCAGCATCAAAAAATTCATGGTACTTCACATCCCCCGTTATGTAAGCATCTGCTCCTGAAGCAATAGCTGTTTTGGTAAGAAAGCTTCCGGCCCCGCCGCAAAGTGCTACTTTTTTAACCTGTTTTTGCAGAAAAGGCGTATGCCTGATGACCTGTAAACCAAATTTAACTTTAAGGAGCTGCAGAAACTCAGGTTCTGAAATTGGGTTAGGCAACTCACCAATTATACCAGACCCAACTGATTGAAACTGATTGTCCAGCGATACAATATCATAAGCCACTTCTTCATACGGGTGGGCTTTTAAGAGTGAACTGATGATCTGGCTTTCAAGCCAGGTAGGGAATACAACCTCTATCTTCAGTTCGGCTTCTTCATGACGTTTACCAACTTCCCCAACAAACGGATTGGTTCCACTACCAGCTTTAAAAGTGCCCGTACCAGTAGCATTAAAACTGCATTCACTGTAGTTACCGATATTTCCGCCACCTCCCTCAAAAATAGCTGATCGTACAGCCTCTACTTGGGCAATTGGAACAAAAGTGTACAGTTTCTTAAATGTTGAACTTTTGGGTTTCAGGATTTTGCAGTTGATCAATCCAAGCTTTTCAGCCATTTTCCCGTTCACTCCTTCAATTACATTATCAAGATTAGTATGAATTGCATAAACAGCTATATCATTCTTTATGGAGCTGATAATGGCTCTCTCCACATAAGTTTTTCCCGTAATTTTTTTTAATCCGCTGAAAACAATGGGGTGGTGGGCTATAACGAGATTTGCTCCTTTTGCCTTTGCTTCCAGAATCACTTCATCCGTTGCATCCAGGCTTACGATGATACCGGTACATTCCCAGCCGGCCGACCCGGTAATTAGCCCTGAATTGTCATAACTCTCCTGTAGTGATGGCGGAGCAATTGTCTCAAGAAAACGAATGATTTCAGCAATTTGCATGTACTAAAAATAAGATAAATCAATCTTTGACCGTTAAATAGAGCAGCGAAATGATTTAAAATCTGCTCTGGTATTCAATGGACACACAGAAAGCTTCAGATTAACAGAAACAATCCGGGAACAAATTTGTAGTTTTAGTGTTCGTTAAAATTCAAATCTATGAAACAGGTACTATACATTTCTTTATGCTTTATACTTCTTGCAGGGTGCAAGAAAATCAAAAAAGCCCAGGAACAAATTGCGGAGGATCTGATTGTAAAGGCCATAACAGATGGCCGCTGGAATGTTACTGTTTACAACGATGGGACTGAATATAAAAGTGAATTTGATGCATACGATTTTCAGTTTAAATCAAACCGTACTGTTGATGCTATTAAAAATTCAGCAACTGAAGCAACAGGCACGTGGGGCGAAGATCCGGTTGCGTTAACCATTACTGCTGATTATGCTTCCAACACAACTTCTACACTTCAGCGACTGGATGGTGTTTGGAAAATAATAGATAGTAGCTGGACATGGGTAAAAGCAACTCAAACCATTAATGGCAAACTCACAACCTTAGAACCTGTCTCTTATACA
>JBEBHT010000107.1:0-11237 GCA_040081135.1 Lacibacter sp.
TTTCTCCCTGTTCCAAATCTGATAATCTTTTCATAATCGTTTGCAAAAGTATCATTTCCCTAATGGAAACTTTACCGATTTTTGGGAGGTGATGCAAAACAAAAAAGTTCATTTTTTTTATCAGGATGTTCGGTTTAGTTTCTTTAATCGGAACGCACTTAAGCTCTTTGTAGAAAAGTTGTTTCGATTAGAATGCAAACAGTTAAAACAGCTAAATGTCATTTTCTGTACAGATGAAGCTCTTCTGTCAATTAACAGGGAGTTTTTAAGCCATGATTATTATACCGACATTATTACTTTTCCTCTTTCTGCAAAAGGACAGCCTGTTGAAGCAGAGCTTTATATAAGCGTTGACAGGGTTCGTGAGAATGGAAAAAAGCAAAGGATTAAGTTTTCGACTGAGCTTCACAGGGTTTTATTTCATGGGTGTCTTCATCTAACTGGATACAACGACAAGTCTTCACAACAAATTAAGAAGATTCGTGAACGGGAAGATCATTATTTGCGTTTATACTTTCATGAATGAATCCAAGTTCCACGTGAAACGTTTTCTTCTCTTGATTTTTTTCTTCTCAATAACCGCTGCAAAGGCACAGGGAACTCTCACCTTACAGGATAAGCCCTTTATATATGACAGAGCTCTTGATAAGGACTTGTGGCAAATACTAGTAGCTGAAAAGGGCTTTTCTGATCTTGGGAAAAATGAACAGCTAACATTTTATTGGACAAACTATTTTCGAAACGACCCAACCCGCTTCTTCAATCGAGTCATAAAAGAGTTCATCACGCAGTTTCCTGAAGCAAATACATCTGAAATTGGAACTCTGGAAAGAGATATTAAGAATACCAAAGCTTTTTTGCCTGTTTTACTGCCAGATAATGGATTGATGAAAATGGCTGAAGTTCACGCCACCGATTTAGTTAGGCGGGGTAGCATTATTTCTCATACATCTTCAGTTGGAAAAGGTTTTGTACAGAGAATTAGAGATGCAGGTTTGTATAAATGCGGGGCTGAAAATATATATGTTGGGGCCTATGATCCGCTTGAAGCATTGATTGCTCTTTTAGTTGATTACGGTGTTCCTGATAAGGGGCATCGAATGAATCTTCTTGATTCCAGGTTTGGGAAAATGGGTATATCATTTCCTTCAACCACTCAGATGAGAGGGCTTTTGGTGCAAGATTTTGCCTGCCAATAATGTTCCACGTGAAACAGCGACCTTCTTAACTCAGCATTCCAAGTTATCTTTGCAAGCCTTTTAGAAACAAGGGTAAAATAAATCATGTTACCAGAATACGATGTCATAGTGGTTGGTGCCGGTCATGCCGGGTGTGAGGCGGCAGCTTCAGCTGCAAATATGGGCAGCAAGGTTTTGCTGATAACTATGAATATGCAGACTATTGCTCAAATGAGCTGTAACCCGGCAATGGGTGGAATAGCTAAAGGGCAGATTGTAAGGGAGATAGATGCTCTGGGTGGATATAGCGGTATTGTAAGCGATAAGAGTATGATTCAGTTCCGGATGCTGAATCGGTCAAAGGGACCTGCCATGTGGAGCCCCAGAACCCAGAATGACCGAATGCTGTTCGCAACTACATGGAGGGAAATGCTTGAACAAACGCCAAATGTTGATTTTTACCAGGATATGGTAGGCCGTTTGCTGGTGAAAGATGAGAGATGTTATGGTGTTGTTACGGGGTTGGGACATGAAATTAAATCGAAAGCTGTAGTTATAACAAGTGGTACTTTTTTAAATGGGGTGATTCATATTGGAGAAAAGCAACTAGGTGGCGGAAGAATTTCAGAGAAAGCTTCCACTGGAATAACTGAACAACTGGTTGAATTGGGTTTTGAAAGCGATCGTCTTAAAACAGGGACACCTCCACGAATAGATGGCCGGAGCCTGGATTACAGTAAAATGGAAGAACAGAAAGGAGATGAAGAAATTACAGGGTTTTCATACCTGGATGTACCTAGAATTAGATCAGCGGAACAAAAAAGTTGCTTTATTACTTATACTAATACAGATGTTCATAATGTATTAAAGACTGGATTTGATCGAAGCCCAATGTACCAGGGAAGAATACAAGGAACTGGTCCAAGATACTGCCCAAGTATCGAAGACAAAATCAACCGTTTTGCAGAAAGAGACCGACATCAATTATTTGTTGAGCCGGAAGGATGGAACACGGTTGAGATTTATGTAAATGGATTTTCAACCTCATTACCTGAACAGGTTCAATACGAAGCGCTTCGTATTGTTCCGGGATTTGAAAATGCAAAGATGTTTCGCCCCGGTTATGCTATTGAGTATGATTTCTTCCCGCCAACACAGCTGACTTACTCTTTAGAGACCAAGCAAATTCAGAATTTATTTTTTGCCGGACAGATCAACGGTACAACAGGATATGAAGAAGCAGCCTGCCAAGGATTAATGGCAGGAATCAACGCACATTTAAAAGCCAGTGAACAAGACCCCTTTATTTTAAAAAGGAGCGACGCATATATTGGAGTATTGATTGATGATCTTATCAGCAAAGGAACGGATGAGCCTTACCGCATGTTTACCAGTCGTGCAGAATACAGAACATTGTTACGCCAAGACAACGCTGATCTGCGACTTACTGAGAAGAGTTATAAAATGGGATTAGCATCACAGGAAAGAATGGAAAAGACAAAGGCCAAACTAAGTGCCGTAGAAAAAATTAAACAAACTCTTTCTGAAGTTTCTCTTACTCCTGACGAGATCAATCAATTCCTTGTTGATAATAACAGTGCCCCTTTGACACAAAAACAAAAAGCAATTCAGATTTTATTACGACCGGGAATTCCGTTGAAAGAAATGATTGAAGCATCACCAACCTTACAGCAACTAACGGGAACGAACAGCCAGGATATTCTTGAGCAGGCAGAAATACAGATCAAGTATGATGTGTATATTGAAAAAGAAAAGGAGCTTGTGCAGCGTATGAGTCAGCTCGAAGATTTAGAAATTCCTTCATCATTTGATTATAATAAAATATCTTCTTTAAGTAATGAAGCCTTGCAAAAATTCAAAAAGATAAAACCAACAACACTTGGACAGGCTTCCAGAATCTCTGGTGTTAACCCTAGTGATGTGCAAATACTCATGGTGTTTATGGGACGGTAAAAGTTCTCTCCTTTTTATTTTTCATTATTACTGTAAAAATCTGACAGCTGTTAACAATCGTTAACTCCATTTATCTTTTTCGTTTTACTCTCTGTCATTTAGCACTACGACTTGATTCGTTTTTCAGCAATATTTGTTGAAACGAATTCCGTAATGAAACAACGACTGTTAAACCTTATCATTCTTTTAGTTTGCACAGTATTCTCGTTTGCACAAAACAGCCAGCGTGGAATAATTTCATTGAAAGTGTTGAATCAGCAACAGCAACCGGTTGAAAATGCAACAGCCGAACTTTTACGAAGCAAAGATTCTTCCTTAGTTAAAACGGCTCTTTCAGACAAAGCTGGACTTGCCGAGTTTGAAAACATTCCATTTGGATCATACTTCATCAAAACAAGTTTAGTGAATTATGAAAAGCAATTTTCATCAATAGTTATATTATCAGCAGAACAACCTTCACTAACGGTTGCGGATGCAGTATTGCATCCATCCCTTACTCAACTAAAAGGAATTGAAGTAACAGGACGTAAACCGTTTATTCAGCGGCTATCTGATCGTATAGTGGTGAACGTTGATAACAGTGTTGTAAATGCAGGAAGCTCGGCATTTGATGTACTGGAACGATCTCCGGGAATTTTAATTGATGCCAATGATAATATCAGCATGCGTGGAAGAGCTGGTGTTATTATCATGATTGATGGAAAACCAAGCCCCATGAGCGGAGCCGATCTTGTGAACTATTTACGCAGTCTTCCTTCCAACGCCATTGAACGTATAGATTTAATTACAAACCCTTCTTCAAAATATGACGCCGCCGGCAATGCAGGTATCATTGATATCCATATGAAAAAAGATCAGCGATATGGCACCAACGGATCTGTTACAGCAGGATACGGGCAGGGTGTTTATCCCAAGGCCAATGCAGGAATTAATTTCAATCACAGGAATAAAACAATGAATTTGTTTGGTGGTTATAATTATGCCTATCGCATGAATCTGAACCATTTGCTACTCGACCGTAATTTTTTCAACAATGGCCAATTTACAGGAAAGGATGAAAAAGATAACTATACAAAAATTCCGCTTGAACTGAATACGCTCAGATTAGGAGCAGATTTTTTTCCTACAAAGAAAACAATCATTGGGTTTGTAGTAAACAGCAATATCAATTCTGTCCGCCCATTTAATAATAACAGCTCTGTTGTTATCGATCAATCTAAGCAGCCAATTTTTACGTTTAATACACAAACCAGGAATAAGCATAAGAACGAAAATGCTGTTGCTAATTTTAACTTCAAACATACATTCGACAGTACAGGAAAAGAACTAACTGCCGACCTGGATCTTGGATATTTTGGCTCCAACAATTTTTCATCTGTCAATACGCAATACTATCAACTGAATGGAACTCCGCTTCAACCGGATTATATTCTCGATTCATATCAGAAAGGAAATTTAAAACTGGCAACTGTTAAAGCTGATTATGTGAATCCGTTGAAAAAGAGAGCCAGGCTGGAAGCAGGCTTTAAAACAAGTTTTGTAAAAACAGATAACGATGCCCGTTTTTATGATATGAGCAGCGGAACACCTGAAGATGATGTGAATAAAACCAATCATTTTTACTATGATGAAAACATCAATGCTGCTTATCTCAATTATAAAAAAGAATATAAAAAGATTGATTTTCAAATCGGGCTCCGTGCAGAAAACACCAACGTAAAAACAAAACAGGTAAAAGGAAACATTACCTGGGACTCTTCTTACACACAACTTTTCCCAAGTGTGTTCCTGAATTATAAATTGAAAGAAGATCAAACAATTGGCGTTTCTGTAAGCAGGAGAATTGACCGCCCCAACTATTCACAACTGAACCCGTTTTTGTTTTTGATTGATGTAACTACCTATTCAACAGGTAATCCCTCATTGCTGCCTCAGTTTACCTGGAGCTATGAATTGAATTACACCATCAAGAATATCAACTTTACATTAGGGTACAGTCATACAAAAAACAACCAGAATATTGTAATCACAAGGTTCAAAGATGTGTTCCCTAATATTCCATCTGATGACAACGTAACCGTTCAGATTCCTGTGAACCTGGCTTCATCTGATTATCTTGGATTAACTGTTGCAGCACCGGTTCGTATTAACAGCTGGTGGAACATGATGAACAATGCCAATATTTTTTACAATCATTTCAATGGTAACCTTGCCGGAACAGCGCTGAACAATGGTAAGATGGTGGCATCCTTAAGCACCAACCAAACCTTTACAATGAAAAAAGGATGGACTGCAGAAATGAATGCCAATTATAACTCTGGCGGACAATATGGATTTATGGTTACAAGACCTCAATGGGGTATTGGAGCCGGCGTGCAAAAATCATTGTGGAAAGGAAAAGGACAGGTAAGATTTAATATCACCGACATTTTCTGGACCAACCTGCCAAGAGCAACCATTACTTACAATAATTATATCGAATACTGGAGAGCATACCGTGAAACAAGAGTAGCCAACCTCAGCTTCACGTATCGCTTCGGAAATAATAAAGTGCAACAGGCAAGAAGAAGAGCATTGGGTTCAGAAGAAGAAAGACAGAGAGCGCAATAGCGTTTAACAGATTCTAAACTTGTCGACAAGTTTTCTCATGTTGATTAATCGGGCTGGTATTCTTATCGGCCCTCTCTTTTGTGTAAAGTTTGCAGCAGCTGGAGATGTGGCTGCAAATGAAGAAGAGTGTCTTTGTGAAAAAACTTTTTCAGGTGTTTATAGAAATGACTGAAGTCATAATAGCCGTAAATGCCATAATGAAAAGTTTCGGGAGCAGTAATAATATGACTGACGGCTTTCCTTATCCGTAAAACCTGCAATGCTTTTTTACTGCTGATGCCGGTTGCTGTTTCAAAATACCTTTGCAATGTTCTGGTTGAAATCGTGTATTTCTCTGCCAGTTCTTCCACCGACAAATCAAATTTATTTTGCTTTAAACAATCTGCAAGAATGGAAGTAACAATTTCAATGGGTTGAAGCGATCCTTCATATTGCCCTAGAATCTGTTCATAGTGTTTGCAAAGAAGTGTTACTCTCTTTTCAAATGAAACAGCCGTTTTAATACTGCAGATCACCGATTGCTCCAGTAAATAGCTCAGCGGAAAAACCGTTCCACTGTATTCTGAGAAATTGACTTTCTTCTCAAAAATAACCGGGCTTACTTTGAACTTAATGCCAAACAAACAGTTACCGGTTTTATGATAACACTCAATGTGATTCAAACGGGGTAAAAAACCATCACCTTTCATTTCCGTTTTATTTTCCTCTACCTGCATTACATAAGGGGTACCGAGATTTACCAGGTAAGTATAACCAATATTGGGAAACAACACATCACTGAAACCCTGTGGATGTTTTTTCCAGAGATGATCAAAATCGGTTTGCCAGAAAAAATCAATGAATAAGGAAAGCCTGCCCAGCGGGTAATACCGGTGGTAATTTTTCTCAAAGTGGTCCTGGTGAAAAAATTCAATATGCTGCACGGGAACAAATTAAAAAACAGCCGTGCACAAAAAACACAATTATGTATGAATGGTGAACCGTTTATCAAACAGCATGGTTATCTCAGCATTCCATAAACAAAAAAGGCAATTACCAACGCAACATGAACAAACAACCAAACCTTCTGGTAATTTTTCCTGTCCTGCCATTTAACCGAAGGGTTGAAGGGGTCAAAGATCAAAGCAATACCAAGATTGGAAGCAGCAGTCATATAATCTGCACGGAACAAAAAATAAACAGTCATTAGCACAAATGCGCCGTACATCCACCTGTAAAAAACGGGAGAGAGATTTTTTGCCTGGCCTTTTCTTTCAATGTTTTCTGATGTCATTATTGTTGTTTTTTGATATCAGTTGAGCAGGACAGAAAAAAGTTACAGCCATCAAAGAAAATTTGTCAGCGCTTTACGTTGCCAATCGTTTTCTTGGGAAGATGCACAGGCTTTAATTGAATGATGCGGAATGTATGGAGTAAACGCATGATCAGAAAAGTCAGATCGAATTCATACCACTTCCGTGCAAAGTTGGCATTGTCTTTTTCTTTGTGATGATTGTTCTGAAACAATTCGCCCATCAGCAAAACACCCCATGGAGTGGTATTCTTGGAATGGTCTTCAATATTATAATTACGGTATCCAAGTTTATGACCAAACCAATTCACAATGGCTCCCTGGATTGGTCCCATCAGAAAATGAATGGGCAGCAACAGAAACCACCAGAAGCTGGGGGCAAAAAACAAATAGAAGCTGATATAAGCAACGATGAACAAACCACGGGTAATACTATTATGGCCAAATCGATCCAGCTTTTCCCAAACAGGCAGATACTCACGGGTAAATTCTGCATCAGGAATATTTTTACCTGTTACAAAACCACTAAAGATCCTTGCTGTATGCTTCATCATCTGATAGATGTCTTTAAAGAAATGCGGAGAATGTGGATCCTTCTCGGTGTCACTATAGGCATGATGCATGCGGTGCATTACGGCATACGCACGGGGAACTAAAAAAGAGGAACCCTGTACAAACCAGGTTAAAAAGTAAAATATTTTTTCCCACCCTTTACGGGCAGTATACATCTGGTGGGAAGCATAACGGTGTAAAAAGAACGAATGAAAGAACAGGGATAAGAACCAATGCAGGAAAAAGAACAATAAAATAGCTGTCATAATATAAAACTGAGTAATTACAACAAAGAAAAGGCATTAATAGTTCTCATCATGAGTTGTTAAGATTTTTTATCTGATTTTGACATATAAACTTAACAGGAGTCCAATCAAAAAGAAAAAAGCCCGTCATGCGACGGGCTTTACAAATGGTTGTTATTTTTTAATGGTGACGGTTTGAATCATAATCACGATCATCGTAACGTCCCCTGTTGAACTGCATGTACACTTTTTTAATTTCCATACGGCGTTTGTCTTCCAGGAAACGGATCTGCCTTTGCTTTTCAAAACGGTTCATATAGAAACTGCTTCTTACTTTCTGAATTTTATAATCAAATTCCCGGTTGATCTGTGCAATCTGCATATCTCTTTTTCGCTCCATAGAGAACTTGCCATAATCACGGCGATCATCTTTGTCATAGCGGTCGTTGTTTGTTGCAACTGGTTTGCCATAACCGGTTTGATCATTCCGTTGATCATATTGCTTGTTATCACGGTTGCCATTCTGAGCATTTGCAGCTGTAAATAATGTTGCAGCGAAGAGGAGTGTAAAAATCTTTTTCATATTTTTTTGTTTAAGTAGTTATTAATACAGTTGAGACCTGCCCATGTAAACAGTGTTTACAAAGAATACGTTAATACCACCCATACAGCAGCGTTGCCGTTCTTTGTACAAAATGAAATGAAACAATCTTAAAAAATTTCATAGAAAGAAATGAAGAATACTTTTCATAAGCGAAGGATGCTACTTTTGTATTCTTATATGGCAGATGTACATACCATCGAACAGCGTCGTTACAATATGCAGCAGATAAAGGCAACCAATACAAAGCCCGAACTGCTGGTGCGGAAATTTCTGCATGCAAATGGATTTCGTTATTCGCTGCATAAAAAAAATTACCCGGCAAACCCGATATTGTGTTGACGAAAAACAAAACAGTCATCTTCATACATGGATGTTTCTGGCATGGACATACAAACTGTAAATATTTCACTATTCCTAAAACAAGAACACAATGGTGGACAGATAAGATTAACGCAAATAAAGCCAATGATGCAAAAGCAGTGAAGGTCTTGAAAAAAGAAGGATGGAAAGTGATTGTTATTTGGGAGTGTAAACTAAAGCCCGCCAAAACGGGAAAAACACTGCAGCAACTTTTGTCAAAACTTTTAGGAAGATGATCCAACCAATTCAATACGGTATTGATGTTTTTCTGCAGCAACCGAATGTATTTAAAAATAAACGTATTGCCCTTGTCACCAACAACGCAGCTACAACTATTTCCGGAGAACTTAGCCGTGTGGCTTTAGTAAAAAGCGGATTCAACCTGGTAACATTATTTTCACCAGAACACGGAATAGCAACCACTGGCGATGATGGCGTATTTCAGCAAAACATCACAGATCCAGTAACAGGTTTACCCGTCATTAGTTTGTATGCCGATAAATTGGCACCATCAAAAGAAGACTTGCAAAACATCGACCTTGTATTGTTTGATATACCTGATGTTGGCTGCCGTTTTTATACTTATCTCTGGACCATGACACATGCAATGGAAGCATGTGCAGCCAATCAAAAAACATTTGTTGTATTAGACAGACCGAATCCCATTGGTGCTGAACTCTCAAAAGCAGAAGGACCTTTTCTTGATGAACAAAACTGTTCATCCTTTATCGGCCGCTGGAACATACCACTCAAACACAGTTGCACATTAGGCGAACTCGCTTTATACTTTGCTGCAACAAAAATCAGCGCATTAAATATTGAAGTTATAAAAACGCAGCATTACAAACGAACAGAAACAGCTGTTGCAGATTTTTTCTTTACGCCAACCTCTCCTGCTATACAGCTAATTGAGACAGCTATGCTTTATCCCGGCACTGGTTTACTTGAAGGTATTAATGTAAATGAAGGAAGGGGAACAGAACAACCGTTTCAAATTTGTGGAGCGCCATGGATGAAAAACGAAGAACTGAAACAATCAATGGAACAGCATCATCATCCCGGCTTTGCATTTACAACATGTGTTTATAAACCTGTTGCAGGAATGTTTGCCGCCGAAACCTGTAACGGACTGCAATTACATATCACTGATGCAAATAAAGTTTCAGCAGTGAAAACCGGAATAGCATTAGTACAAACAATCATTCAACTTCATCCGCAAACAATCAAAGAGCGATTGTATACCACCAATGCAAACCCAACCGGTATTGCTCATTTAGATAAACTGCTGGGTGTTCAGCATGCATTTACAAAACTGCAGCAGGGTCATTCTGTTGAAACAAATGTTGCAACAGAATGGGAGCAAACAATGAAGCCATATTTATTGTATGACTAAGAAGCCCCGCATTAACGGGGCACTATGTATAAAAAATTTACCTGAATCTTAAAGAGGGATACTGACTGTAACTTCACATCCATGTCCGGGGATTGAATAACAGCTGAACTTTCCGCCATTCATTTCTGCACGGCGTTTAATATTTCCAAGACCAATCCCTTTGCTCACCGATTTTGTATCGAATCCTTTTCCATTATCTGCAATCCGTAAACTGATTGTATTATCAATTACCATTACATCTATTTCAACTGTATCTGCAGCAGCATGCTTAAAAATATTATTCATCTGTTCCTGCAAAATCCGGTACAAAGCTGTTTGAATTTCAATGCCGATCTGTTCCTGTTCAAACTCATCGAAATGAAGTTCTACATTAATGCTCGAATTGGTGGTTAAAGATTCAATCAGCGACTGAAACACATCTTTAAATGAAACATTATCTTTTGAAGCAGGCGTAAGCTGGTGACTCAGTTTCCTTATTTCATCAATTGCATCCGAGATATGTTTCTTACAGGTATCGATCGTTTCTGTAAAAACGGTTTCATTGTTTTGATGCTGCCTGGCAATACCCAGGTATAAAAGAGAAACTGATAAAATCTGGTTTACATTATCGTGTAACTCCATTCCAAGCTGCTGCCGTTCTGATTCCTGTGCATCCACAATCGCTTTTGAAATACGGATCTCTTCTTCCTTTTTATAGGTAACATCCTGCATAGCACCGATGATGCGAATTGGCTTACCTGCTTCATCGTATAAAACAAAAGCACGGTCAAAAATATATTTATAGCTGCCATCAGCACAACGGTAACGGTAATCGAGCTGAACGTTTTGTTTGTTCGTGAGAAAAACTTCATCGAGCAATTCAGATACAGCTCCCAGATCATCCGGATGTATGTTTTGTTTCCACCAGTCAGGAATATTTTCCACAACCGACTTTTCATAACCAAACATTGTAGTGATGCCTTTATTGTAACGCATCATATGTGTATGCATATCCCAATCCCATACCGTATCGCTTGTTGCTTTGGCAAGA
>JBEBHT010000509.1:0-2554 GCA_040081135.1 Lacibacter sp.
TTTAATGCTTGACTTACCATGGAATGAATATACTGTTGATCAGTACGATTTAAAGAAAGCAAAAAAAGTACTGGATCATGATCATTATGGTATTCAGAAGGTGAAAGAACGTATTCTTGAATACTTAGCGGTACTGAAACTGAAAGGTGATATGAAGAGCCCCATTCTTTGTTTGCTTGGCCCTCCCGGTATTGGTAAAACATCATTGGGAAAAAGTATTGCAGCTGCATTGGGCAGAAAGTATGTGCGTCTGAGTTTGGGCGGATTACATGATGAAAGTGAAATTAGAGGTCATCGTAAAACATATATCGGTGCAATGCCCGGCAGAATTTTACAGTCGATCAGGAAAGTGAAAACTTCCAATCCTGTAATGATTCTTGATGAAATTGATAAACTGGGAAATGATTTTCGTGGCGACCCATCCAGTGCATTATTAGAATTACTGGATCCTGAACAGAATCATACGTTCTATGATAATTACTTAGAGATGGAATATGATCTCAGTAAAGTTTTATTCATAGCAACGGCAAACAGTATGGCAACGATTCAGCCGGCATTAAGAGATCGTTTGGAAATTATTGACCTCAGCGGTTATGCAGTGGAAGAGAAAATTGAGATCGGTAAAAACTATCTCGTTCCCAAACAAAAAGAAGCACACGGTTTATTGAAGATGCCGTTTAAGATCAGCGATGCTGTTTTGCGAAAAGTAATTGAAGAATATACAAGAGAAAGCGGTGTAAGAGAACTGGATCGTCAGCTTGCATCATTGATGCGTTCACAAGCGAAGGAATTTGCAATGAAAGGAAAGCTGAAACCAACTTTAACCGCAAATGATATTGAACGGATTTTAGGAAAATCAAGGTACAGCAACGAGCTCTACAAAACAGCGAATATGCCGGGCGTATCTGTTGGTTTGGCATGGACTTCTGTTGGTGGTGATATTTTATTTATTGAAACAAGCTTAACCGAAGGCAAAGGCGAATTGAAGTTAACAGGTAACCTCGGCAATGTGATGAAGGAAAGTGCAACAACAGCGTTGAGTTATCTGCAGGCCAATGCAAAAAAGGTTGACATCAATCCCGAAGATTTTCAAAAGAAAAATATTCACCTGCATGTACCCGAAGGTGCTGTGCCAAAGGATGGTCCAAGTGCTGGCATCACCATGATGGCTTCCATTGCAAGTGCGTTTACAGGAAGAAGGGTAAAGCCATTCTTAGCTATGACGGGGGAGATTACATTGCGTGGACAGGTATTACCGGTTGGCGGAATCAAAGAAAAAATTCTGGCTGCCAAGCGTGCAGGTATTAAAGAAGTGATCATGTGCTGGCAGAATGAAAAAGATGTGCAGGAAATCAATTCGAGCTATATCAAAGGCATGAAGTTTCATTACATAAAAACTATGCAGCAGGTGTTCGACCTGGCTCTTGTATGAACGGTAACAACTTATAGATGATTACGACCGTTCGTAACAAGTTTGCGTTTGTGAGTGAACTACGAAAACATTTCCCTGTTAATATTGCAACAAACAGGAAATTTTATTTCATGTTGGTTGTTTTAAGGGTTAAAGAGTTTCCCCCATTTTTATGGGGGAATTTTTTTTAGAACCACTTAAAGAAAGGCTGCTGCCTGTTTTTATTTAAATTACAGCCAGTCATTCATTACCTGTATGGTTCGATTGTTTTTTTTACTGAGCACTTTCCTCTTTTCTGCAAGTCTGTTTTCACAAACACTGGGCGGGAAAACTGCATATAATTTTTTACGGTTCCCTGCATCACCGCAATTGTCGGCTTTGGGAGGAATTAATCTCAGCAATCAATCGAATGATCTTTCCTTAGCTTTTCAAAACCCTGCACAGCTCGATTCAACCATGCATACGCAGATGGTGGCCAATTTCAATTCATTGTATGCAGGGGTAAAGAATGTACACTGGATGCTTGCTTACCGTCATCCCAAACTGCAAACCAATTTTGCTGCAGGCATTTTGTTTTTTGATTATGGTACTACACAGCAAACAGATGCTGCCGGAACTATTCTGGGCAGTTACAAGCCAAGTGATTTTGTTGTTCAGCTTTCTGCAAGCCGTGAATACTTGAACAAATGGAAATATGGGTTAACCATAAAATATCTTGCGAGCAACTATGGCATTTACCGTTCGAGTGCTATTGCTGCTGATGTAGGTGTATTGTACAGGGATTCAGCAAACATGTTACAGGCAAGTGTGGTAGCGGTAAATATGGGGGGACAGCTGAAGCGTTATAATCCTGCTGAACCGGAAGAGTTGCCCTTTGATCTGCAGGTGGGGATTTCCAAACGATTGGCGAAAGCACCCATTCAGTTTTCAGCAACTGCACACCATTTGCATCGGTTTAATATTTTTTACAACGATACGTTGTTCAATAATGATAACGGGATAGGTAATGTAAACAATAAGAAGTTTACGTTTAATAAACTGTTTCAGCATTTTGTTTTCTCCACACAGATCCTGATTGGTCAGCGGGTGGAAGTAACAGCAGCTTATAATATTCTGCGTGGAAAAGAGTTAAAGATTTATAAT
>JBEBHT010000510.1:0-2528 GCA_040081135.1 Lacibacter sp.
TTGAGTTAAAGAAAATGCCGGCTGATGCGATCCCGGATAAGTTTGAGTACATCTTCATTTATGAAAAAGAGGGAAAGAAGCAGGAGTTTACGATGAAAAATCTTCCTGACAGTACCTGGAAATTTGTTGACCGCAAACAGTTGCTCGTTGCAAAGGGGAAAAACAATGAACCAAAGATCAAAGACTTTGATCTTAAAACAGCTGACGGGGCTGATTTAACAACGGATGTACTGCTTCAGCCCGGTGAATATTATCTGGTTTTTATTAAAACTTTTGAAGGATTAAATCAGGATGATGAATGGTTTTCTCATTTTATCAATATTCTTACAAAAACCAACGAAAGCGGGAAAAAATTATTTATTATAACAGGACAACCGGACGCTGCCCGCCAATTTTTTAATGGAGGACGGGATAAGTTTGATGTCAGTATTCTTTCCTGCGATGTTACAGCTATTAAAACAGCTGCACGTGCAATCCCCACTTTATATAAAATGAATGGCCCCGTTGTGGTGGGAAAATGGAGTGGAGCGAATTTTAAAAACGTAAAATAATCTCTTCGTTATTGGGCAAATACATTCTTAAAAAAATCTTATACGGCATCCTTGTACTGGCAGGCGTGGTTACAGTTGTGTTCTGGATGTTCCAGGGATTTGGCGACCCTGCAAGATTGGTGATGGGACAAACAGGCGACAGCGCTACAATCGCCAACATCAAAAAAGAATTGTATCTCGATCAGCCCAAATGGAAACAGTTTTTGCTGTATGTAAATGATGTGTCGCCCATTGCCATTCATAGTAAGGAAGAAATTGAAAAGAAAAAATTACAGGGATTGTTTATTGGAGAAGAAAAAAACTTCGCTATTAAAGTTCCTTACCTGCGCCGCAGTTATCAAACAAAAAAAGAAGTGGGGGAGTTGCTGATGGAAGCATTGCCCGGCACCATTCTGTTAGCTGTTGCAGCCATGATCTTAGCAACAGTGCTTGGCGTTTTTTTAGGTGTAATTGCAGCTGTAAAAAAAGATACCTGGATGGATACCACAGCAGTGTTCAGCAGCATCATTGGTATTTCAGCACCATCTTTTTTTATGGGAATTGTGATTGCTTACCTTTTTGGATTTGTTTTGAATAAATACACCGGCTTAAACATGACCGGCAGCTGGTTTGATATAGATGTAGAAACCGGCAACCGATATTATACATTGCAGAACCTCATAC
Organism: Lacibacter sp.; assembly: GCA_040081135.1. GTDB lineage: Bacteria > Bacteroidota > Bacteroidia > Chitinophagales > Chitinophagaceae > Lacibacter. Next base: position 1,215 of record JBEBHT010000510.1, read on the forward strand.
TTCCTGCAGTAACATTAGGTATTCGTCCGTTAGCAATCATTACACAACTTACACGCAGTTCCATGCTGGATGTTTTGAACCAGGATTATGTGCGTACTGCTTATGCAAAGGGGTTGAGCAGGAGAGTGGTGATCTGGAAACATGCTTTACGCAATGCCCTGAACCCTGTGATTACTGCTGTTACAGGATGGTTTGCTGAATTACTGGCGGGTGCTTTTTTTGTTGAATATATTTTTGGGTGGAAAGGCATTGGAAAGGTAACAGTAGATGCGCTGGAGAAATTAGATTACCCTGTGGTAATGGGAAGTGTGTTGATTAGTGCATTCATTTTTGTAATGATCAATATGCTGGCCGATGTATTGTATGGTGTTGTTGATCCCCGTGTAAGAGTCAGCTGATCTTTTATCCAGTCAATTCAAAACTGTTTATATGCGAATCATTCTTTCTGTTTTACTTTCTCTACTTTTCTTTTCCTGTAAAGAAAAATCAACATCCCCAACGGTCGCTGATTACTTTAACTACGGTGATACCGGTGTGCAATCGGCGGGTATTAAAATGATTCCCATTCAAACTCCTGTTGGCGAATTTAAAGTATGGACAAAACGCTTTGGCAATAATCCACGCATTAAAATTTTATTACTCCATGGTGGTCCGGCAATGACGCATGAGTATATGGAATGTTTTGAAAGCTTTTTTCCGAAAGAAGGATTTGAGTTTTATGAATATGATCAGCTTGGTTCCTATTACAGTGATCAGCCAAAAGACAGCAGCCTTTGGACAACAGCCCGCTTTGTTGAGGAAGTGGAACAGGTACGCAAAGCCATACATGCCGACAGCAGTAACTTTTATGTACTGGGAAATTCATGGGGCGGTATTCTTGCAATGGAATATGCGTTGAAGTATCAGCAAAATCTGAAAGGGTTGATTGTTGCCAATATGATGGCAAGTATACCGGAGTATGGAAAGTATGCCAATGAAGTACTGGCAAAAGATATGGATTCAAACGTATTGAAAGAAATCAGGGTTATTGAAGCAAAAGGCGATTTTGGCAATCCACGTTATATGGAATTACTGCTGCCGAATTTTTATAAAAAACATTTATGCCGTTTGGAAGAATGGCCGGATGGTTTTAACCGAACCATGAAACATGTGAACAGTGAAATTTATGTAATGATGCAGGGGCCTTCAGAATTTGGTGTTGCCGGACGGCTGTTGAATTGGGATATAAAAGACCGGCTGAAAGAGCTGAAGATTCCAACGCTGATGATTGGAGCAAAGTTTGATACCATGGATCCCAATGCCATGGAAGAGCAA
>JBEBHT010000108.1:0-11140 GCA_040081135.1 Lacibacter sp.
GTATAGTGCAGGAAATTAATTAGGGAGATATTTATTCCATAAAATAATAAATATGGTAAGCAGTACAAGCATTGAAATAACTCCAACAGCAACACAAAACGAAGCACCCGCAGATTACTCAGCATTACTGCTTATACCAATAGCCGCAATAGCAGTTCATCATTACAGCAAAAAGCAAATGCGTGGGCTTGAAAGGAAGATGCGGTGGCAATTTTTTAAAACGGAATTAAAATCTATGCTTCGCTTTAAGAAAAGTTCAGGAAATGGATTGGGCTTAAAGTTGCTGCTGATTTTACTGGGGTTAGGGTTTGTTATTGCAATTGGTGTTTTTCTCAGCTGGAGCATTGCTCTTATATTTCTGGTAGTTTTTGGACTTATTGCACTGATATATTCTGCTAAGGATTAATAAGCTCTCAGGCGGGTCTCCTGCAAGGGACTCGCCGTATGATTAGGAGATTGCTGAAAAGAATAGGAAGCTCTTACAGAGCTGTATCCCCTTTTATTATATTCCTATAAACAGATTGCTCCTCCGGAGCTTTTGCTCTGCACCGATGTTGATTACTGACAACAGGGCAAAATCATTTTCAATTTCATCTCTCCTGCCCCATCGGGGCTTCCTCTTTATAGAAAAAATAGTACAAATGTCTGCTGACTCTGTCAGGAGTCTCCTGTTTATCAGGAAGCTATTGCAAAGCTGTGTTTTTTCTCAGGCGTTCTCCTGCAAGGGACTATCTGTATAACTAAAAGGGATTCTCAATTTCTGAGAATCCCTTTTAGAACTTGCTCATGTTGGCGTGCCGCCAACGTGGAAAAAATAGTTAGTTGGCGGGGACGCCAACAACAGCATCAAATAAATGATTAGCTGTAAGTTTCTGTATTATTTTTTCAAACTCAGTGGCTTTGCTTTTTTCTGTGCTATCAATGCTAACTCAGTAGCCAGGAAACAATGTTTTTGCGACATGGCAGTTTCTGTTCTGTTCAATACATCATCTACAAACAAAGGACCAAATGGCAATGTTTCATTATTACAGTCAATATGAACCATCTCTTTTTTATTGGCCATATACAAATGATTTCCACCTTTAATTCCTGAAGCAATATTTGTATTTTTTCGTACTTCAATAAAACCATCGGTACCTAAAATGGTTAACCGGCCATCACCCCATGTATCTAAACCATCCGGTGTAAACCAATCTACCCGTATATAACCTGTGCCGCCATTTCCGTTTAACACTACATCTCCAAAATCTTCAAATAAAGGTGCCTCAGGATGATGAATGTTGCCTGTTTGTGAAACCAATACTTTGGCTTCGGTGGTACTGGTGAAATGGAGATACTGATCAAACTGATGTGATCCGATATCGGTAAGAATTCCACCGTACCTTTTTTTATCCCAGAACCAATCGGGTCTTACAGCCAAACCGGTTTTGCCAATACTGTTATTAATTCTGTGTGGTGCTAAATTCACTGTTTGAATTACCTGGCCTATTGCACCGGCTTTCACTAACTGACTGGCTTTTTCGGTGGCTTTATTTTCTAAGCGCTCACTGTACATGATGGAATAAATCCGTTTTGTTTCCTGCTGAACTTTTTTAACTGCAGCTAATTGCTGTAAAGTGATGATCCCGGGTTTGTCAACTAAATAATCTTTGCCATGCTGCATTACACGAATCCCTAAAGGAGCCCTTTCATCAGGAATACCCGAACTCAATACCAACTGAACAGCAGTATCTTCTAAAATTTCAGTTTCGTTTTTTGCCAGCTTTGCTTCAGGATAAGATTTTGAATAAGCAGCAGCAAGATCAGGCTCCTTGGCATAGAACGCAACCAGCTCACCACCACCCCGCTTAATAGCATCCGTCATTCCATAAATATGCGGATGATTAATATTGATCACTGCAAATTTTATCCTGTTTGCACGAACAGGTTTTACATTTGGTTGAACAACGGTTTCTGATTTCACCGTATTTGAAACTCCTGATAATAAATAGATACCTGATAACAGGGATGCATCTTTTAAAAACTTACGGCGGTCTGAATTGGATGAGCTCATGATGGCAATTTTATTATTGACTGTTTATTTGAGAGGTATAAGTTAGAATTTTTATACGGAAAACGAACTATCCTGCTCCTCTTTTTGAGCCCTTGCTGGTATTTGTTTATAAAACACCTTATCGAAAGATTCACTATCAACAAAAAAATATATTTGTATTTGAATGTAACTAAAATGCTGGGCGAACGTATACGCCTGTAAATACAATTTCACCATGAATATTTTTAAACGGGATTATGAGCACTACGAAGGTGTTCCACGAATCAACATTTATGGAATGAGGCTGCTGTTTGCTTTAATGACGGTATTTCTCAGTTATGATTCATGGATGCATATTATCAACCACAAAGGGCACTGGGAAGTAACCGATGCGGTAGCATGGTGTGTGTGGCTGGCTTATGGTGCTGTTTCATGGATTGGCGTCATCAGGCCTCTTAAAATGCTGCCGCTTGTCTTGCTTGAAATTGTATATAAAGTTGCGTGGCTGTTTGTTGTATCATTTCCTCTATGGAAGAACAATGAATTGGCAGGTTCACCGGCTGAATACACAACCTCTGTTTTCATTTTTGTAATCCTTCCCATACTGTTTATGCCCTGGCGTTACTTTTTCAGAGTGTATATCCTGGGCAGGAAAACTGCGTAGTATCAGTATAAATTGTATTCGATTTGCTGCTCAATTGCCAAAGCAAAGTTTACCTGCTGTCCTTACAGCAACCGGGATCAGCAAAGAAATTAAAACACTACTGTTTAATTTTTATAAAAGCGTACCGATTGGTTACCTGCTTTCAGCAGGTAAATGCCGGGGCTTAAAGAACGGATATCAACTTGTTTATTCAGCATGGTTCCTTTTTGCAGAACTGCTCCCTGCAGGCTGATGATATTATAGGCAGGGTTGTCTGCACCGTCAACATACAATACATCTTTTGCCGGATTGGGGAATACGCTGATGATTTTATCAGTGCCGGTTTCGCCCTGCACAATTACAATGTTCGACATTTCTTTACCACCTGTTATTTCCATGCTTACCACCCTTACCCAAATCTTTGCTGCATACCCGGGAATAAAGGCTTCATAATTATTGATAGACCCATTGTTGGCCGGTATTGTTTTTTGGGGTTGATAATGGTTGCCATCATTGCTGAACTGAATTTCATAACTATCAATATTGCTTTCATCAGCAGTTCCAAATTCAACCTTAATTCCCTTACCGTATGAAAAAGCATTCATACGTAAAAAAGTTAACGGCAATGTGATATTGGGAGAGCTGATGGTGATTGACTGAATATTCACCGTACCCTGCGCATCAACACCTGAAGGAGTTAAACGGAACTCATCAATATTATCGAAAAACATATTGGCTGTAACATTCACTGTTACTGTGTTGAGTACACCAGTGGCAGAAATAACTCCTGAAACAGCAGTAGCGCCGGGAACTACGGAGCCATTACGATAACCTGTTACTATTATAGTTTTACCAATAAAAGGAACTGTAAGTACAGAAAAAACAAAATTGTCGAGTTGAAATTCACTGCCATTGCTGGAAGCGATTCTTCCTTCCTGCCAGATGCCTGTTATTGTTGGTGATGTGATTAAATTAATATGTCCGTCGCTGCCTGCACTTACAACATTATTTAATGCACAGTTAGCTCCGGAAAATACAGTAAATAAATATCCTGCAGATGTACCTGACTGTCCTGCCGTACATGGAGTAGAAGCAACCATTGTTACAGTAGACCCCGTTGTAAAAGAAGTGGTCCCCAGTGAAGGCTGGGCATTGGAAACTGTTACAATTCCAATAACAAAAATGAATGCAGATAAATAAACAGCTGAAACTCTTTTAAAAAAAAGGATACAATTTTTCATAAGACAGGTTTGTACAATGATTGGGTTTAACTTCTGTTTTGCTGAGAAAACTACTGCCTGTGTAAAATAATTATAAGATTTTTTTGTAATGCAGGCAGAGGTAATTATGTTACTGATTTAAATGTTTGCATCTATCAGCCAATAGACAGTTTTCTAACACACTGTTCTCATTTAGTGACAGGCTTCTGCGCAGAATACAGGCAGCCCGCCTTACTGAAGTGGGAATAATATAATACTTACTTAAAATAGTATAACATCTGCCACTACTGTTTTACGAATCTTTGTGTTGCAGCAATTTTTCTGCATTTCATAAATCAGTTAACGAATGAAACAAACAACTTTTATTTCCTTATTCGTCTTATTGCTTTTCTCCTTCATGCTTGGTTCATGTGCTGCTGTTGAAGGCATCTTTAAAGCCGGGATGGGCTTTGGGATTTTTATAGTGGTAGCTATTATCGTAATTATCGTTGCAGTTATTTTACGTATAGGGAAAAAGAAAGCCGACTGATGGGATTATTATGACCCTGTTTGGAGGGAGCTCTTACAGAGCTGTATTTCCTTTACACTATTTCTATACCCGGAGCATTTGTTTCTAATGTTGCTAAAGTATTCAACCATTTATTTAATCAACCGCCGACAGGGTTTACAACCGCTGTCGGGGTTCTTCTAACTAACTCCCAATTCCTAATTACCAATCCCAAACTACTAATCCCTCTCCTACTTCTTCCACACAGGCCCCACCCCTGCTTCCATCAACAGTTTATTCAACGCAGTCAGTTTTGTTTCCAGTTCACTGGTCCGTTGCTTTAATGTTGCCCATTCTGCATCGAGTTGTTTTTTCAAATCTAGGTTTGGTTGATTCACTCTTGGAATATCACTCTCTGTCTGATTTACCAGGAACATATAATTAGCAGTAAACTTATTCGGGAAATTTTCTACATCATCATAGGCTTTTGATTTGCGTTGAATCATATCTTCATCCCATGTTTTCATTTGCTGCAGCAATGCATTACCATCTTTTCGAATGACATTATACTTTGTACCGGCAGGTAATGATTTCAGCAAATCGGCAAGCTGGAGCTGTTTTGCATAGAAACTGTTTACCAGTCCATGCATCACCGTTACTTCTTTTTCCATTGCCGTCATTAACTGATCATATTCAGCATAAGTGGCGGCTGTTGTTTGATACAATGGATTCGGCACAATCACTGCTTTAGTTGTTTGCTGCTGATCGCCCAGTTTAATTGTTACAGTATACGTTCCGGGTGGCACTTTATGTCCGGAATAACTGCTTTCAATATACGCATAAGGAACACCTGGCATTGTTGCAGTACGCATGTCCCATACAAATCGGTTCAATCCTTTTTGTTTACCCAATACAGGTTCAGGACCGGGGCCACCGTCATAGCCACTATAAGTACTGTCGGATTTTGAGTTGATGACACGTACAACTTTTCCTGCTGCATCTTTTATTTCTAATTGAATTTGATCATCTGCTTTTGTTACGGGAAGATTGTAATAGATCACAACTCCCGATGATGGATTCACTCCTCGAAATCTGTTGGTACCTCCCGGGTTTGGTTGATTCATTTCACTGTATCCATTCACCATGTATGCATCTTCAGGTTGATACAAAACAAAATCAGACTGTTCTTTTTTGTATTGACGCAGTAAACCAAGATCATCGAGTATCCAGAATGAACGGCCCGATGTAGCTGCAATTAAATCGCCTTTATGTATGCGTAAATCGGTGATGGGTGTAATGGGTAAGTTTAATTGAAACGGGCTCCATTGCTTTCCGCCATCCCAAGAAATAAATAAACCGAGTTCTGTACCTGCAAACAATAAATCTTTCCGCACATCATCTTCACGCACAACTCTTGTAAATGCATTGTTAGGAATTCCGTTGTTGATCTTCGTCCAAGTTTTACCGTAGTCAGTTGTTTTATACAAACCGGGTGTATGATCATTAAACTTATAACGTGTAGTAGCAATATAAGCGGTTGCTTTATCATGCGGCGATACTTCAATGGTATTGATCAAACATTCCTGCAAACCGGCAGGTGTAACGTTCTTCCAGCTTGCTCCATTATCCTGTGTAATGTAAACAAACCCATCATCACTCCCTGTCCAGATAACGCCTTTCTCCAATGGAGATTCCATTACATAAGCGAGGGTACCATAATTTTCTGCGCCTACCGCTTCATTGGTATAAGGAACACCGGGCCTGCCCTGTTTATCTTTTTCATTACGGGTAAGGTCAGGCGAAACTTCCTTCCATGTTTTACCCATATCAGTTGTCTTCAGCAAATGTTGTGAACCGTGATAGAATACATTCGGTTCATGTTTACTGTAAATGATGGGCGCATTCCAGTTGTAACGGTATTTCATATCCTTTGCATCACGGCCGAGATATTGAATGGGTGCAGGCATTACATTAGTGGCTGCACTTGCTTTTGTATCGAGCAGTTCAATGGTGCCCTGGTAGCTTCCACCCATTACATAACGGGGATCATCAGGGTTAAACGCTAAGAAAGCACTTTCACCACCGGCAGAATAAGTCCAGCTGGCAGGGCTGATACCGCCACCACCTAACTCTCTGTGTGCAATAGAAACTGAAGTGTTATCCTGCTGACCTGCATAAATTCTGTAAGGGAACTGATTATCTACATTGATGCGGTAAAACTGTGCCGTAGGCATATTGCTTTGTGTACTCCATGTAGCACCGGAATTAACAGAAATGGCAGCACCGCCATCATTGGCAACAATCATATTCTTTGAGTTGCGGGGATTGATCCAGAGATCATGATAGTCGCCATGTGTACCGCTTAAATTTTCCCATGTTTTACCACCATCTTTTGAACGCAGTGCCGGTGCACTTAATACATAAATAGTTTGATCGTTGAGCGGATCAATAAACAATTCAATATAATACCATGCACGCTGTATAAGACGGTGATCATTGGTCACCAGCGACCAGCTCTTGCCTGCGTTATTACTTACAAACAATCCACCGGTTTCTTTTTCACTGTCACTTTCAATGAGTGCATATACTTTTTCTGAATTGGAACGGCTAACGGCAATGGACATCTTACCCATTTCTGCCGGAAGTCCTGCTGTCATTTTCTCCCATGTATCTCCACCATCAGTTGATTTATATAATCCGCTGCCGGGTCCACCACTGATCACCTGCCAGGGCTTGCGTCCATGCTCCCACATAGCAGCATACAGAATACGTGGATTGTTCATGTCCATACTTAACTCTACACAACCTGTCTGTTCATTTACATAGAGAACATTATTCCAACTTATACCGCCATCAGTTGATTTATAAATTCCACGCTCTTTTGATTTGCTGTACAATGCTCCCTGTGCAGCTACCAAAACTGTATTGGCATCTTTTGGATGAATCACAATTCTTGAAATATGCTGTGTTGCATCCAATCCTATTTTCTTAAAACTCTTTCCTGCATCCGTTGATTTATACACACCATCACCATGATGCGTCATTACTCCACGTACTGCATGTTCGCCCATACCAACATACACCACATTCACATCATTCTCTGCAACAGCTACTGCACCTACAGATCCTGTTTTAAAATAACCATCTGAAATATTGTTCCAGCTCAGCCCCATATCCTCTGTTTTCCAGAGACCACCACCTGTTGTACCCATGTAGTAAGTAGTGATATCGCCAACTACACCGGTTGCGGTTACTGAACGACCTCCACGGAAAGGCCCGATGGAACGCCATTTCATTGGTTTAAAAACAGAACTGTTATCCGTTTTTACTGAATCGGTTTTTATTTGAGCTGATACTGATAGCTGAACAGACATCAAAATTGCAAAGAGGAAATACCTGCGCATGGTTTTGGTTTTAGAATTGTAATATAAATCATATTTGCTAAGCAGAAAAAAGCTACGCTGGTATTGAATAATGACTGCCGGAGATTGAAAGCTTGCATAAAATTATTACCATTGCAGTATTATGCAGCAGCAGAGCATTTTATTAACCACCCTCAACGCCAAGTACATCCACATGAACCTGGCTATACGGCTGCTGTACGAACTCAACAAAACCGATGACCGTTTATCCTGGAAAGAATTTGCCATTAAAGAAGATAAACTCATCATTGCCAGCTACTGCAGCCAGTTTGAAGTGGTTTGTTTCAGCTGTTATATCTGGAATATCACACAAACGCTGGAAGTTGCCAAGCTGATTAAAGAAATTAATCCTGATACAAAGATTTTGCTGGGCGGACCGGAAATTACCTACGACTGGCAGGATGTTATTCAGTTGCCCGACATTGATTTTATTATTACCGGCGAAGGTGAAATACCCTTTGCAAAATTTCTGCAGCATTACCCGATGGTAAACAATATCGCCAATGTTGCTTCTAAAGTAAATGGGGAGTTGATATATCACAGCAATGCCATCAATTTCGATTTAGAACTATACGCCGGTACCAATCCCTACCAGAATGATGATGTAACTACTTTACGCAATCGTGTACTGTATATTGAAACATCAAGAGGATGCCCGTATAAATGTGAATTTTGTTTAGCCAGTTTAGATAACCGGGTTCGCTATCTTCCCATGGAACATATCAAAAGCAATTTACTGTTCTTAATGACACATGGGCGGGTGATAAAATTTCTTGACCGCACGTTTAATGTAAAGAAAGATTTTACACTGGAAATTTTTCAGTTCATATTAGATCATGCCCAGCCCGAAAATGTATTTCAGTTTGAAATAACAGCCGACATTCTTCATCCTGCTATCATACAGTTCATTAAAGACAAAGTTCCAAAAGGGTTGTTCCGTTTTGAAATAGGCATACAAACAGTGAACCAGAAAGCGAATTTAGAGGTAAGCCGTAAACAGAGTTTCGAAAAAACAAAAGAAGTCATTCTGCAGCTGAAAGATTATGTGGAAATGCATCTTGATTTAATTGTTGGACTTCCGCTTGATTACTGGAGCGATACCAAACACAGTTTTGAGGAAGTGTTTAAACTCTTTGCACCTGAACTGCAGCTTGGTTTTTTAAAGTTTTTAAAAGGCACTCCTGTAAGAGATAAATATTTAAACTATGGTTATGTATTTGATGAACTGGCCCCTTACCAGATCATCAAAAGCAATTATTTGTCGGAACAGGAACTGGCCGATATTGTAAAGCTGGAGCATGCTTTGGAGATTTACTGGAACAAAAAAAGACTGGTACAAACATTAATGTATGTAACGGCTCAACACAGTGTATTTGAGTTTTTACTGGAGCTGGGCAAATATTTTGAACATCGCAGCAGTTTCTACTCCTATTCTTCCATGGATATTTATACTATTGTACATAGTTTTATACAGGAGCAGTACAGCAATGACCCTGTTGTACTTCAATTGATGGCCATTGATTATTACCTGCAGCATAAAATAAAACCTGCCGTACTTTTTGTCCAGGAACTGGAGAAAAAAGAAAAGTTTTCACTATTGGAAAAGCTGAAGCTGCCGCATCATAAATTCAGGTATACGGTTATTCGGATCGATTTTAATTACGCAGTATTTGAAAAGGAAAACAGAATTGTCAATGAGCGGCAGGTGCTGATAATCGAGTACACGGGTATAAGTAAGCCCAGAGTTGTTTATTCGGCACGGCAAATTCTTCTATACGGAATAGAATAAATCAGGCCCGGTTAGTGTTATCCTGAAAATGTTCCTTCGGTTGAAGTGGATATTGAAGGAAATGTAAATCCTCTTGGCTCAGGTGAAGTAATGATTCTTCTTAATAGAGAATCATCGTCACTCATGTTCAAAAACGGCGGAGAAATTTGCAGCAAAATCCTCATAATTTAATTGAACGTATTGAAGTAATCACAAATCTTTCCAACGCAACTCAGCATTTGTTTGATTTATCTATAGAATACCTGAAATAAATGAATCATGTAATGTGCTAAAGATTTAAATTTATGTCATCGAAATGATACAGATTTAACCCGCTTCAATTCCTTTCATGAAAAAAAAAATGCAATACTTATTTACTCTTTCTATTGTAATATATACTGGTATTGAGTTGATTTGTTTTGTATTCATCAAAACAGGCTATATCCCCGCAAGTCTGCCAACATTCAGATATCAGAAGGAAATTGCAACCTATCCTTTTCAGATTGCAGATATCAATCCAATCTGGGGCACCTGGCATTATCCCGGTCAACATCACTATCAAATAGAGTGTTTGAATTTTGACTACTTCAACAATTCTTATGGTGCAAGAGATAAAGAAAGAAAGAAAATTTCTGACACAGGTAGATATGTTGTATTGGGCGATTCATTTACTGAAGGTTATGGGCTGGAAGAAAATGAACGCTTCACAAATCTGCTTGAAGCGAAAACAGGAAAAGAATTCATGAATTTTTCCTGCTCTGACTTTGGCCCTGTACAGGAGCTTTTAATCTATAAACATCTTGCTGCTTCATTTTCACATTCAACCGTTATCATTAATTTTTTACCCTTCAATGATTTTAAAGATTGTGATACAAGTGATTCGGATAAAGACAATTTTGAAAGATACCGCCCGTACTTTTTTAAACTGGATGGTGCTTACCGGTTAGTTTATAAAGAAAAAACAATTGAGCAAAGTACTTTTAACCGGGAGTATTTTCTTTTACAGGAAAAAACATTTAAGAAAAAACTGGCGAAGGGTATCAAGGCCTTCAGTTTTTGGGGAAATATTGATAGCGGGCTGAAACATTCAGCAGCAGAAAAGCAACGGATAAATAAAGAATCTTATTACTATAATTACAGCAGCGAAGAAATTGAAAAATTTTTCTTTGTGATGCGTCAACTGAAAAAAGAAGCCCAAAACAAAAAAATCATTTTAGTGGCACTTCCTGTACTGGAAGATATAATAGCCTACCGTAAATCGGGTGAAGGAAAGTTGAGCAAAGACCTGAGACTGTTTTGCAAAACAGAAAACATTCAATTGATTGATCTGCTCCCTTTCCTCTCAAAACAACAAAGCAATTTATATTTACCCTGTGACCATCACTGGAATGCAGATGCAAATAAACTTGTTGCAAACTACCTGTTTCATCAAATCAGATAAATTACCCGTTACTTTCTACCTAATAATAAGTAATGAATTCGTTTCCTCCGTTGGAAACTTTGCCTTACTCGCCTTAAATAATTGAAACACCTAAAGTAAGTGCTACAACCTCCTTGCCGCACACAAA
>JBEBHT010000109.1:0-11136 GCA_040081135.1 Lacibacter sp.
CATTTTACAGGAGCAGCTAAATAATATTATGAAGCATGCAAAGGCAAGTGAAGTGACCGTTAGCTTTAAGAGAGCTAAACATTCATTTGTGTTTAAAATAGCTGATAATGGGCTTGGCTTTGATCAGGAAGCACATACAAACGGAATTGGTCTTGAAAATATTAGACGCAGAGCGAAAGTATTTTCAGGAGAATTTAAATTAAAAACTGCACCTGGTAAAGGGTGCGAAGTAATTGTTGAAATACCGGAGAATGCATTTGCCTGAACGGAAAACAGTTAGTGGATTATTATTTGTTTTGGGCCAAAAGGCGTTAATATCATAAGCGAATCCTTTTGTTTTCTTTGCAACAGTGGGTTTGGCTCTGGCAGTTTTGGATACGTTAATATTCTAGGTTTTTGTTTGTAACCTGCTACAGGCATATTATACTTAATTGTAGTATCTGGTCTTAGTGCAGGCATATTGTCAAGAGGTAGTGCGTAAACAATTCCTTTGTCACTGTTACCAAGGATGCGTGAAGAATTGTAAAGAGGCGCATTTAATTTACCTGTAACAGGCATGGAGTCTGTTTTTGCAGCAAACTGTGCAGAAGCAGTAAAAAAGATAAAAATACAGATTGCGGTAATAGCTGTTTTTTTCATAGTCAGTCAGTTTGATTATTAAATCTAACAATTTCTCCTGCAGAAAAAAATCAAAAAATGTTAATTTTCTGAGTAATGATTCAAGCAATGCTTAGATTTGAAAAAAAATAAATTATGCTACAGGGACTGATTCACTTACACAATGCCTTACGCTGGGTCGTTCTGATCCTTTTACTCATTTCATTAATTCAGGCGTTTACAAAAAATGGAGGAATTCAGAAAACCAGTTTATGGTTGCTGATTGCTGCACATATTACTCTGATACTTGGTTTGTTTCAGTATTTCAACAGCCAGGCCGTTGGCTTTCACCTTATTGAAATAAAAGGTGGCTTTGGTGAGGTAATGAAAGATTCTTTTGCCCGCTTTTGGGTGGTAGAGCACATTACTGCCATGATCATTGCCATTGCATTGATTACTGTTGCAAGAGGGAAAGCAAAAAAGCTGAATTTTAATGCAGCTAAATGGTTGTACCTCGTTGCGCTGATCTTACTGCTTGCAGCTATTCCATGGCCTTTCAGAGAAGGAATTGGAAGACCCTGGTTCCCGGGAATGTAACCGCATTGATTATAATGTAATGGAGAATGAATTATTCATTCTCCTTTTTATTTGTTGCCCAGCTCAATTACTTCACAATTTTTCATATCCTTTCCATCAATCACAAAACGGATGATGGTTCTTACTTTATGCCAGCCATGTTTACCTGCTGCACCGGGGTTCATGTGGAGGCAATTCATCTTATCATCATACATCACTTTTAGAATATGTGAATGCCCGCTGATGAATAACAATGGTAGGTGAATCAGTAATACCTTTCTTGTTTCAGGATTATATTTTGGAGGAGAGCCACCAATATGCCGCATCATTACCTTCACCCCTTCGCACATAAAAACCAATTGCTCTGGGTAAATGCTTCTTATATCCTGCCCATCAATATTTCCGTAAACGCCTCTAAGCATCAGGCCGCTTTGAGCGGCCAGATGCGTTGCCAGTTCAATACTCCCGAAATCTCCGGCATGCCAAATTTCATCACAGTCTTCAAAATGTTTGAATACCGTTTCATCAAGAAAGCCATGTGTATCTGATATAAGTCCAATGCGTGTCAATTGTATAAATAAAGTTTAGTAGTTTTAAATCTGAAACGATCACTATGCCATTCCACCGCAATTTCACTTATTTGAATGACATAAGGAAGTGCCCGCCCGGCTGAAGCCATTCGGACGGGGAAATATATTTTTCTTCTTTCAACACTTGAACTGTCAAGAAATTAATTTACTGTGCAGGTTTTGTTCAGCAATGAACAGAATGCACAAGTCCCGACGATAAATGTCGGGATGCAGACCAAAAGCGTCTGCAAGTGCGACGCAACGTAGCCTGATAGCAATACGGAAGATGACTTCATCATTTCCAAATTTCCAAATCAATCAATCACCAAATCATTATGCCTCATTATTATAAACTGGGAACAATTCCACACAAACGCCATACACAATTCCGCAAACCGAATGGTGAGCTGTACAGCGAACAGCTATTTTCAACAGAGGGATTCAGTGATGATTATTCATTGCTGTATCACTGTCATCCGCCAACACAGATCATTAAAACCGAAGCACAGATTGATGTGTCGCCCATTATTGCAGAAGAAAAAATGCTGCAGCATCGCTGCTTTGAAGGTTTTCATGTAAAGCCGGCAAAAGATTTTCTCGAAAGTCGTATACCTGTATTGGTGAACAGTGATTGTCATATTGTACTGGCTGCACCTAAGCAAAGCATGACGAATTATTATTACAAGAACACAGATGCAGATGAGCTGATTTTTGTACATGAAGGAACTGGCAAAGTAAAAACACAGTATGGTGAATTGACTTTTGGCTATGGCGATTATATCATTTTGCCCAGGGGGACAATTTACCAGATCGAATTCAATGATGAAAAGAACCGTTTGTTTATTGTTGAATCATTTACACCGCTGCGTTATCCGAAAAGGTACATGAGTAAGTATGGTCAGTTGATGGAGCATTCACCTTATTGTGAACGGGATATCCGTGAGCCACAGAATTTGCAGACGATTGATGAAAAAGGTGATTACTTAATAAAAGCAAAGAAGAAAGGAATGCTGTATGGTTTGCATTATGGTACACATCCATTCGATGTGGTGGGTTGGGATGGATGCTGTTATCCTTACATTTTTTCCATTCATGACTTTGAACCCATTACAGGCCGTGTGCATCAGCCACCGCCAGTGCACCAAACTTTTGAAACCAATGCATTTGTGGTTTGTTCCTTTGTGCCACGTTTATACGATTATCATCCCGATGCCATTCCTGCTCCTTATAATCATAGCAATATCGATAGTGATGAGGTCATCTATTATGTGGATGGAGATTTTATGAGTCGCAAAAATGTAACAAGGGGAATGATCACCTTACATCCTGCCGGTATTCCCCACGGGCCGCATCCCGGTGCTGTTGCAAAAAGTATTGGTGCCAAAGAAACCAAAGAACTGGCAGTGATGGTGGATACCTTCCGCCCGTTGATGCTTACAAAGCAGGCTCTGGATATTGAGAATGGAAATTATGTAATGAGTTGGGCTGAATAGCGGGGAGACCAAAAGAGAGAAAAGAGTTTGAAGAAAGCTCTTTTCTTTTTTTTGAAGGATGTTTTTACTCTTTCACTTTTATTTCAAACTTCGCAGGTATTACAAAAACATTGGTAAAGCTGGATTTGATTTTTTTTTGGTAACTCACTGCTTCGGCCTGCGTCAAAAAATTTCCAAATCGTATTTTATAGTAGGGGCTCTGAAACATCAGGAATGTTTTCTGTTGTGGGTATTTTGTGAGCAGCAATGATTTTGCGTTGAGGGCTTCATTCCTGTCAATAGTATTTAGTACCTGCAGTTGGTAGCCATTCACCATTTTTTTTGTGATAGTTTTTTCCTTAGTTGGAGCCGAAGTACTGGTTGTCTTTGGGCCTGTGCAGGCCGCCAGAACAATAGGAATGAAAATGGTATAAATGATTTTTTTGATCTGCATTACGTTGGGATAAACTGAACAGGCAAAATGCAAGCCAGAATCATATTTGCCGCTTTTCTTTAGTGAATCGCTAACATAAAACGACAGCTAATTTGAGACCCTGTAGAAAAAAAAGATACAGGTATGCAACAATTTTTTACTTTTGTTAACCATTTGGTTAAATAGTATGGCAAAGCTGGTAAAAGATAAGACTACGGAAGAGAAGATCCTGGATGCAGCCCGGAAGGTATTTGTTACCAAAGGGATGTATGGTGCCAGGATGCAGGATATTGCTGACGAAGCCGGGATTAACAAAGCCCTGCTTCACTACTACTTCGAGAACAAAGAGAAGCTGTTTGAAACGGTGTTTTTAGAAGCTGCCGGGCAATTGTTTCCAAGGGTGAATGCTATTTTTAATTCAGATGAACCTCTGTTTGAAAAAATTGAAAAGTTTTGTGACGAGTATATTACGATAGTGATTGAAAACCCTTACCTGCCTTTGTTTGTGATGAACGAGATGATGCAGGACCCAATGTATTTTATGAAGAAAGTGTGGGGTACAAAGAACAAACCGGACCCATCAAAATTCCTGAAGCAAATTGAAGAGGAAGTAAAGAAGGGAATCATCAAACCGATCAGTCCCCTGCACCTGCTGATGAACCTGATTTCAATGACAATCTTTCCGTTTATTGCCAAGCCAATGTTTCAGCTGAACCTGGGATTGGATGAATTTCAGTTCCGCCATGCCATGGAACAAAGAAGAAAGGAAATACCCAAGTTTATTATTGATGCCATCCGTAAATAATTTTATGCAACAGAATTAACTATTTGGTTAAATATAATTTTATGAAGAAAATGCTGTTTTTTTTCCTGGTTCTTGCAGAGGGTTCTTTCTCACAGACGGTTACGCTGGAGAAAGTAAATCAACTGGCAAGACAGAATTATCCGCTGATCAGGCAGAAAGATCTGATCAGGCAAACAAAAGAAATCAATGTTGATAATCTCAACAAAGGATATCTGCCCCAGTTTTCTGTAAGCGGTCAGGCTTCTTATCAATCAGATGTTACCAGCGTTAAAATTTCTGTTCCCGGTATAAACATTGAAGCCCCAAGTAAAGATCAATACAGGATTGTGGCTGATGTAAATCAAATGATTTATGATGGAGGGTTAACTAGGCAACAGAAAAATATGCAGTCTGTAAATGCTGAAGTAGAAGACCAGAAGATAGAAGTGGAACTGTACAAACTTACAGATCGGATCAACCAGATTTATTTAAGCATTTTGTTCATTGATGAACAGTTGAAACAAACCGAACTGATCAGGAAAGACCTGGAAACAGGAATGAAAAAAATTGAGGCGCAGGTGCAGAATGGAGTTGCGTTTAAATCAAACCTCAACCTGCTGAAAGCAGAAATCTTAAAAGTTGATCAACGTGTAATAGAACTGAATGCTACCAGAACAGGGCTGATTGATGTGTTGAGTTTATTTACAGGCGAAACATATTCTGCAGCAACTGTTTTTGAAAAGCCGGCTATTGTTTCATCAGCTGCCGACCAAACAATTCTGCGACCAGAATTAAAACTTTTTCAATCGCAACAGAAATTACTGGAGGGACAAAACAATATTATCAAAGCAAAGAATCTTCCGAAGACAAGTTTGTTTCTGCAGGGAGGTTATGGAAGACCGGGGTTGAATATGCTGGAAAATAGATTTGCGGCTTATTATATAACCGGGGTTCGTTTTAACTGGGCATTTGGTGGATTGTATACATCAAAAAGGGAAAAAGAACTAATTGAAGTGAATAAGAAAATTGTGATGATTCAACAGGATGCTTTCCTGCTCAATACGAACACACAATTAAAACAACAGCAGGCTGAGGTTGATAAAATCAATCAGCTGATTGTGAAAGATGCAGAGATTATTAACCTGCGTATCATGGTGAAGGATGCTGCAAAAGCACAACTGGAAAACGGTGTGATTACTGCCAACGATTACCTGCGTGAAGTAAATGCAGAAGACCAGGCCAGGCAGTCGCTCATTGTACACCAGCTGCAATTATTACAGGCACAAATTAATTATCAAACTATCAAGGGCAAATAAAATACAGCGTATGCGAAAAATTATTCTATCAGTAATGGCAGCAGTTTCACTTGCAGCCTGTAAGAACAACGAAAATAAGTTCGATGCTTCGGGCACATTTGAAACAACAGAAGTAATTGTTTCTTCTGAGCTCAATGGAAAAATTCTGTCACTGAATATTAACGAAGGTGATACAGTTTCATCAGGCAGAGTTGTTGGAACTGTTGATGCGGAAGGTATCTCATTGCAAAAGGAACAGGTGGAAGCAAGCATCAGTTCATTGGGCGATAAAACAGCTGATGTTGGTCCGCAGGTACAGTTGCTGCAAAATCAATTAGCAGTGCAGCAATCTCAGCTCAGCAATTTGCTGCATGAGAAAAAGCGTATTGAAAATCTTATCAGCCAGGATGCCGCTACGGGAAAACAACTGGATGATATAAATGCACAGATTGATGTGGTGAAAAAACAAATGACAGTAACTCAGCAGCAGATTGCTGTGCTGCGCAGCAATGTTTCTACACAAAACAGAAGTATCCTCAGTGAAAATAAACCATTGCAGAAAAGAGTGGCTCAGCTGAATGATCAGCTGAAACGTGCTGATGTTGTGAACCCGATCAATGGAACTGTTTTAACGAAATATGCAGAAGCGGGTGAATTAACAGCAACAGGAAAAGCATTGTATAAAATTGCTGACCTGACAGTCATGAAACTCCGTGCTTATGTTACAGGCGATCAGCTTTCACAAATTAAATTAGGCCAGCAGGTAAAGGTTTTAATTGATGACGGAAAAGATAAGTACAAAGAATTACCCGGAATCATTACATGGATTTCTGATAAAGCAGAGTTTACGCCAAAAACCATTCAGACAAAAGAAGAAAGAGCCAACCTTGTTTATGCAGTTAAGATTGATGTAAAGAACAATGGTTATCTGAAGATCGGAATGTATGGAGAAGTAATGTTCAAGTAGAAAGATCAGGTCGGCCCACGCCTCGTGGTCTGACCAATTCAAGAGACCAAAATTATGATCAGCGTTTCAGCACAACATATTATCAAATCTTACGGTAGTAAAAAAGAAAGCATTACTGCATTGAATGATATTTCAATTGAGGTAAGCAAGGGCGAACTCTTTGGTATCATCGGTCCTGATGGTGCAGGTAAAACTTCTCTGTTCCGCATCCTCACAACATTGTTACTCGCCGATAGCGGTACTGCAACTGTGGATGGCTTTGATGTGCTGAAAGATTATAAAGCAATTCGGCAACGAGTTGGTTATATGCCCGGGCGGTTTTCATTGTACCAGGATTTAACGGTTAAGGAGAATCTTGATTTCTTTGCCACCATCTTTAATACTTCGGTAGAAGAAAATTACGATCTCATCAAGGATATCTATTCACAGATCGAACCGTTTAAAGACCGCAGGGCAGGGGAATTATCAGGTGGTATGAAACAGAAGCTTGCATTAAGTTGTGCATTAATTCACCGGCCATCTGTTTTATTTCTCGATGAACCGACAACCGGTGTTGATGCAGTATCAAGAAAAGAATTCTGGGAAATGCTGAAACGATTGAAGCAGCAGGGAATAACGATACTTGTTTCAACACCATACATGGATGAAGCAGGGTTATGCGATCGTGTTGCTCTGATACAGAATGGAAATATTCTTTCTATTGATACACCACAACAGATTGTAAAATCTTTTGGTCATTCTTTATGGGGTGTAAAAGCAAAGAACATGCTGCATCTGTTAAATGATCTCAAAGCATTTGATGCTGTTGATCATGCTTACCCTTCCGGTATTTATCATCACGTTATTTTAAAAGATGGCGACAGCAGAGAAATGTTACAACAGTATCTGCAAAGTAAACAGCATCCAGAACTTGATGTTCAACAGATAGAGCCGGATATTGAAGATTGTTTTATTCAACTGATGGATTATTAAAATGGATAATGATAAAATCATAACAGCGAATCATCTTACCAAGCGCTTCGGTCATTTTACCGCAGTGGATGAAATTTCATTTGATGTACATAAGGGAGAGATCTTCGGTTTCCTTGGCGCTAATGGTGCAGGAAAAACAACTGCTATGCGTATGCTGTGCGGCTTATCGATGCCAACCAGCGGGCAGGCAACTGTTGCAGGCTTTGATGTATATAAACAAAACGAAGAGATCAAGAAGAACATCGGTTATATGAGTCAGAAGTTTTCATTGTATGAAGATTTGACTGTGAAAGAGAATATGCAGTTGTATGGGGGTATTTATGGAAAGAGTAATGCTTTTATCAAACAGAAAACAGCATTTATTCTTGATCATCTGCATTTGGAGAAAGAGGGAGATAAGTTAGTAAAGTCATTGCCGCTTGGATGGAAACAGAAGCTTGCTTTCTCGGTCGCCATTTTTCATGAGCCCGGGATCGTATTCCTCGATGAGCCAACAGGTGGTGTTGATCCTGTTACCCGCCGTGAATTCTGGAATATGATTTACCAGGCTGCTGAAGACGGCATTACCATTTTTGTAACAACACATTATATGGATGAAGCAGAATACTGCAGCCGTGTTAGTATTATGGTTGATGGAAAGATCGAAGCACTGGATACACCGGCAGAACTGAAACGAATGTATAATTCAGCATCCATGGATGACGTGTTTTTAAAACTGGCAAGAAAGGCAACAAGAAGCGAATAAAATTTAAAGAGAAAAGATTGAAACAATTCATTGCATTTGTAAAAAAAGAATTTCTGCATATCTGGAGAGACCGGCGGACAACAATTATTCTGCTGGGCATGCCCATTGTGCAGATCGTCATCTTTGGTTTTGCATTAACCAATGAAGTGAAGAATTCAAAGATCGCTGTACTGGATCAGTCAAAAGATGCAGCTACTCTTTCGCTTATCAGTGAAATGGATGCAAGCCGTTACTTTGATGTGCAACAGAATTTACATTCTTATAAAGAAATTGAACCTGCTTTCCGTAAAGGAAAAATAAAATTAGTTGTTGTTTTCCCTAACCAGTTTAATGAAGATCTACAGCATTTTAATAAAGCAACAGTACAGTTAATTGCTGATGCATCTGATCCCAATGTGGCCAATACATTAACAAATTATGCAACAGCGGTGATCATGGATTACCAGAACCGCATCACCAGGAATCAGAAATTACCTTACACCATTAATATGGAAACAAGAATGTTGTATAACCCCCAGCTGAAAGGGGCTTACAATTTTGTTCCCGGTGTAATGGCGATGGTGCTGCTGCTGGTTTGTACAATGATGACAGCCATCACAATTGTAAGAGAAAAAGAAATGGGTACGATGGAGATCATACTGGTGTCACCAATGAAACCACAGTTGGTTGTATTTGCAAAAGCAATTCCTTACCTGTTATTATCAACCATCAATATTGCCAGTATTTTATTATTAAGTGTGTTTGTGCTGGAAGTACCGATCAATGGCAGTCTTGTTTTGCTGGTTGCAGAAAGTATCCTGTTTATACTTGTTTCTTTATCGTTGGGCTTATTGATTTCTTCTGGAACGGATTCACAGCAGGCGGCTATGTTTATTTCACTGATTGCTTTGTTTCTGCCAACAGTTATGCTGAGTGGTTTTATGTTCCCCATTGAAAATATGCCTTTACCATTAAGAACCATTTCAAATATTGTTCCGGCAAAATGGTATTACAGTATTGTAAAATCAGTCATGATCAAAGGTCTGAGCATACAGGGTGTATGGAAAGAAACATTGATACTGTTTGGGATGATGATGTTTTTCCTCACACTGGCGATTAAAAAATTTAAAATCCGTTTGCAATGAGAACACTGAGATTTTTATTACAAAAGGAGTTCCGCCAGATCTTTCGTGATCCATCCATTCTGCGGCTCATTTTTATGATGCCGGTTATTCAGCTCATGATCCTTCCCTGGGCTGCAGATTATGAAATGAAGAACATTAAAATTGCTGTAACCGATTTTGATCATTCTGCTTACTCACGTCAGCTCATTTCTAAAATTACTTCATCAGGTTATTTTCAGCTTATACATTATTCTTCTTCATTTGATGAATCATTTCATGAAGTGGAAAAAGATAAAGCCGATCTCATCCTGGAAATCCCTGCTTCATTCGAAAAAACACTGGTGAAAGAAAACGAAGCCAAGCTGTTTATTGCAGGTAATGCAATCAATGGGGTAAAGGCTAATCTCGGCAGTGCATATCTGCGTAATATTATTCAGGACTTTAACAGGCAGGTAAGATTAGAATGGTTGCAGCTGCCCCGTTTTACTCAGCAAACACAGATTGAAGTAACTACATCCAACTGGTTCAATCCTTTGTTTAATTATAAATATTTTATGGTGCCGGGCATCCTGGTAATCCTGTTGACAATGGTCGGCTCTAATTTAACAGCGATCAACATAGTTAAGGAAAAGGAGATTGGCACCATTGAACAGATCAATGTAACGCCAGTTAAGAAATATCATTTCATTCTAGGTAAACTGATTCCCTTCTGGGCTTTAGGTCTATTTGTTCTTACACTGGGTTTACTGATATCACGAATTGTTTATGGAATTATCCCGGTAGGGAGCTTCTTTACTATCTATGCTTTTGCCGCAGTTTATTTATTAGCTGTTCTTGGTTTGGGGTTGCTGGTTTCAACCTATGCTTCTACACAACAGCAGGCAATGCTTATTTCCTTTTTCCTGATGATGATCTTTATTCTTTTAGGTGGATTGTATACATCAATTGACAGTATGCCTGTATGGGCTCAATGGATCACAAAGTTCAATCCTGTTTCCTATTTTATTGAAGTAATGAGGATGGTAGTATTGAAAGGCAGCGGCTTTGCTGATCTCAAAAGTCATTTTCTCATCATGTTTGGCTTTGCAATTGCACTAAATGGATGGGCTGTTTTCAGCTACAGGAAACGTACATAATATGGAAAGTTGCATATTAAATTGAAGCGAAGCAAAGTCTTCGCTTTTTTGATTTTAACTCAATCGCAGGTAAAAACTAAGCGGCTTTACGCAATCGATGGCGTAAATAAATAACCTCAAACAGACTTCAATAATGGGTTTCTGCGGGAAACTCTGGTTACTTTTATCCTCTAATAATACTAACGAAATGCTTCTTTCAAAAAAAGCTTTTTCCGGATATCAGCAATATCCTGAAAAAGTACTTCAGTTCGGAGAAGGAAATTTTCTCCGTTGTTTTGTTGATTGGATGTTCAATGAATTGAATAAAAAGGCAAATTTTAATGGTTCTGTTGTGGTAGTTCAACCAATTGAAATGGGAATGGCTGGTATGCTGAATGAACAGGATGGTCTGTATACAATTTATTTGCGTGGTTTGCAAAATGGCAAGGTTGAAAACTATCACGAAACAATCAATGTCATCAGCAGGGCTTTAAATCCTTATACACAG
>JBEBHT010000110.1:0-11123 GCA_040081135.1 Lacibacter sp.
AAACTAAGCCGATAAAAAACAGATCAATGGTTAATGTAACAGATGGATGCTGTTTAATTGTTTCCCACGCTTCTTCCATTTCCATGCTCCAGTGAATATCATCAAATACAATAACCGTTGAATCCGTTGATTTTTCAAGCAGCTGCTGAAAATAATTCAGCGTTGGTTCTTTGCGGTGGTTTCCATCAACAAATACAAAGTTGACTTCAGGCAATTGGCTGATGGCCGGAATGAGTGTATGATCAAAATTTCCAGTAATAACTTTTATATTATTTAATTGCAGATCCTGAAAATTGCGTTCAGCTGTGAACGTAAGTGCAACGGAACCCTCCATCGTTATCACTCCGGCATCTTTCTTTGCAGAAGCTAAATAAGCAGTGGTAATTCCCAGTGAAGTGCCCAGCTCAAGAATTTGCTGTGGTTGAAAGTATTTTACCAGCCGATGTAACAGTTGAGCGTATTTTGGCTTCTTTAAAGAGCTCTCTGCAATTTGCTGTACAGTTCTTTGTTTGCTTAAACCCTTTGTTGATCCTGCTCCAAAATCTTCAATCCGGAGAACAGTTTTATTTTGCAGTAATTTCTTCCTGAGTAATTCGATTGGTTCGTAATCTGCATAGTGGTTTTTATCATTCAGCACTTTAGTTACCAGCTCAAATACAAATGGCGAATGAATACCATGACCTTTCCCGTTGGATGCGGTTAAATAATAGTTGAAATATTTTATGGCAAGCTGATACGGGGAATACATGGAAATGAAAAATTAGAAATAAAAAATAAGGAAGTGATGATCGGATTAAACTTTTTCATTTTACATTTTTCATTCGTCATTTCTCATTGATCTTATCCCATTGCTGAATCGAAAATGAGTAAGCATGTTTTTCATCAGCAGCAAAATCGTTATTCTGTGTAAGCTTCCATTCTTCCACATTAAACTCTGGAAAAAATGCATCGGCTTCAATATGAGCATGCACCCTTGTTAAATAAATACGGTTGGCAATTGCCATTGCCTGTTGATATATCTGCGAACCTCCTGCAATAAATATTTCCTTCGTCTCTAATTTCTTTGCCTGCTCAACAGCATCTTCCAATGAAATAGCAAACCACACATTATCATGCTCAGATTTTAACCCCAGTTGTCTTGATACAATAATATTTGTCCGCCCGGTTAATGGTTTACCTCCAACTGATTCAAATGTTTTTCTTCCCATGATCACGGGCAGGGCCCAGGTAGTATTCTTGAAAAATTTCAAATCAATGGGCAAGTGCCAGAGCAGTTGGTTGTTTCTGCCGATGGCGTTGTTGGAAGATGCTGCTACGATGAGAGAGATAGTACCCCCAACCCCTGAAGGGGAGCTTTGTAAATGTCCGCTGCTATTATCTGCATTACTCATGATTTAAAATTAGAGGGTTTTTTCTTATCCCGCTTCAGGGGTTAGGGGTTTATACAGCAACAGGCGCTTTAATCCCCGGATGACTCTGGTAATTTTCTAAAGTGAAATCTTCAAACTTAAATGCAAAAATATCTTTAACTGCGGGATTGATTTTCATTGTTGGCAGTGGATAGAAATCTCTGCTCAATTGCAGTTTCACCTGTTCCATATGATTGCTGTAAATATGTACATCGCCAAACGTATGTACAAAATCACCCAACTGTAAATCACAAACCTGTGCAATCATCATCGTCAGCAAAGCATAAGAAGCAATATTAAACGGAACGCCAAGAAAGACATCTGCACTGCGCTGGTACAGCTGACAACTTAATTTTCCGTCGGCTACATAAAATTGAAAAATTGTATGACATGGCATCAACGCCATCTTTGGAAGATCGGCTACATTCCATGCACTGATGATTAAACGACGGCTGTCGGGGTTCTTTTTAATCTGATCAATCAGGTCTTTTACCTGGTCAACAACTACCCCATTGGCTCCTTCCCAGCTTCTCCATTGTTTTCCATACACAGGACCAAGCTCACCATTTTCATCCGCCCATTCGTCCCAGATACTTACTCCGTTTTCTTTTAAATAAGCAATATTGGTTTCGCCTTTCAGGAACCAGAGCACTTCATGAAGAATACTTCTGAGATGCACTTTCTTGGTGGTAACCATGGGAAATCCTTTGCTGAGATCAAAGCGCATCTGGTAACCAAACACACTTTTTGTACCGGTTCCCGTACGGTCGGTTTTTTCAACGCCTGTATCTAAAATATGCTGAAGTAAAGTATGGTATTGCTGCATGGCTGCAAGGTAGGAAAAGTCTGAACGATGATGGCTGGGATTGGCGGGATTGTTAGGAATGTGTGGATTGATTGCCTGATTACAAATGATTTTACTGGTGCCATTCTTTTATCCGTTCTAAATGTTGTTTTTCCTCCGTATTTAATCCCTGTAATCTGATTACATATTTGGCATTTCCTTCATGATAATTAATCTCAATCTCACCTTTAATGACTTTTTTAAAAATAATTTTATCTGGAATATATTGCTTTAAAAAACCAAGGCCTGATTTCAAATTAACTATACTGCCAGTAAGTAAAATTGGTTCATTAAAAGCTTTGAACGGGAAAGTTTGAAAAGGCATTATTACTACGTAATCGTCTGCCAAATAAATATCACAGTAATTTATAAATGAGATGTAGCTTTTATACCCGGTTGACCAGCTAAATTTCATTTTGACTTTAGCAAAGGTCAAATCAGTGTTATTCTTTTGCAGACTATTCAATAACTTGATTTGCTCATTGCTTCTATAATGTCTGGCTAAAATAATGCCCAGATAAACTAAAATAAAAGCCAGAAAAAATAAAGCAAAGAATATCAAGACGAAGGGTATCTGCATATTTATTGTTTACAATTTTGCTCACAATAAATTACATCCTCCTTCTCGCAATCTCTTTTTTAATCAGTGCCAGTTCTCTTCCCATTTGTCCGTTCATAGAGCTGTTCTCTTCAGCTCTCCGCATCAAATAAGGCACCACATCTTTCATAGGGCCGAACGGAAGATATTTACTTACTGAATAACCATCTTTTGCAAGGTTGAACGTAATATGATCACTCATGCCATACAGCTGGCTGAAATGCACATGTTTGTGATTATGCGGCAGTCCTTTTGTGTGCAGCAGTTCAGCACCCAGCGCATTGCTCTGTTCGTTATGCGATGCAACAATACATGCAACACGGTCAATATGTTCAATACAGAATTCAACGGAACGGTCATAATCGCTGTCGGTACTTTCTTTGTCGGGCTGAATGGGTGATGGATAACCTTTTTCAGCTGCACGTGCCCTTTCCCTTTCCATATATGCACCACGAACCAGTTTTATTCCGAAGATAAAACCACGCTGTTCAGCAGCCTGGTAACAATCATGAATAAACTGCAAACGGTCGTGACGGTAAAGCTGGGCAGTATTGTAAATAATCGGTTCTGTTTTGTTATACTGATCCATCATTAAAGTGATCAACGCATCAATGGGATCCTGGATATAAGTTTCTTCCGCATCAACCGTAACACTTACTTTTTTTGCAGCAGCAAGGGAACAGATGCGTTCCATACGGTTGCAGATACGCTGCCATTCCTGGCGCTCATCTGTACTCAGCTTCTCCAAAGTTTGTTCGTAGCGTTTAACCAAAGTGCCTTCTGCTTTTTGCATCAGCTCATCCATTTTCTCCAGCAAAGCAAAACGGGCAATACCGGTTACTTTAATACTGATGAATGGAATATTCGGCTGCGTGGCTGCATATTCCACCACTTTTATAAACTGGTCGCAGGAGAGGTCCTTTTCATCTTCACCATAATCACCACCTTCCACACCATAATCAAGAATCACCTGTACATTAAACTTTGCCAGTTTATTTACCGCTGCAGAAGTTTCTTCAAGTGTTTCGCCACCAATAAACTGTTCAAAAATGGTTTTGCGTATGAGTCCTTTTACAGGAAGTCCGGCCCTGATGGCCCACGGAGTAATTTTTGTACCTATTTTAACCAGCCAGCTGTAACCCATCGAGGTGAAAAGGAAGTTGGCTTTTTTTAACTGCTTGTTGTCTTTGTACTCAAACGCATTAGCGGTATTATCGAATGAAATCATGGAATTGGTTTTATAACGGGCGTTAGTAAACCGGGCAAAGGTAGTAGAAAATGTGTCCCGTTGTCGTTACTCTTTTCGGTTAAATAATACAAGGGAGTTACTTGCAAAGCCAGGTTGTATTGTATAATTATTCAGATCCCCTCCGTAAATAATTTTCATTTGAATATTCAGCTTTGGCTGAACCAGGGATGCACTCACTACAAGCAAATCATTTGTTCCAGGGCCCATTCCTTTTAACCGTAAGCGGAGTGGTTTTCTTGCCAGGTTTTGCTCTTTAGCAATTACATTCCCGTTAATATAAACGGAAATGGAATCATGCATGCTGGAGTCAATGGTTGTAAACTCAACAATTACATCCGAACTGTCAACCGGGAGTTCAAGTATTTTTTTGGGGAGACGGTCTTCAACAGCAAGTACAACTCCTGATGACTCATACTCTTCATACATATCATTCACATAACCGGAAATTTCATCCTGTCCCATATCTGAAATATCATCGCTTACTTTTGTGAAGTTGATAAGATCTTCCCTTTCATCCTTCCAAACCCAGCTTCCCAGTAATCTTTGTACGGAATCTTTTTTTCGATACCCGAGTTTCAAGAGTTCAAACATGCGGCATTCATATTTTTCCATTGCAACTGCACGCTGTACATTTTGCCACTTGAAATTGACAGTATTTCTTTCTTTTGTACCTGAAATAAAATAATCGCAGCCGTAAATAGTATTCTTCTCAATTCCTCTTGAATAAAGTATGCCGAAATAATTGCTGCTGTCCCTTTCCACAATTTCCATCCTTATTTTCATCGTGGTCTTTGCGTTGCCATTTAAGAACAGGGTTCCTTCCCAAACGCCCTCAATTTTCTGGGCATGGAGTTGAAGTGAAAACAGCAGTGCAAGAAAGAGTACAGTTTTTTGCAACTTGTTTTTGTTTGAAGATACAACTGCTGTTGTTTAGCAGTTGTTAATTTCTGCGTCTTAATCCAAACCGAATATGCCTTTGTTCAGCACCTGCAATGTTTGTGTTTTAAACGATGCAGGTACCAGCAAAGAAACGTTATGCGGACTGCCGCCATAACTCACCATCCGTACCGGAATATCAGCAATGCTTTCAAATAATTTTTGAAGAATATGTTCTGTCTGTCCGATTTCATTTCCCACAATACTTACAATGGCCTGGTTCTTATCCAGCTCAACAGTCCCGAATGGTTCCAACTCTTTAATGATATCAGCTAAGGAAGAATCATTATCAATCGTTAATGAAACAGCTACTTCTGAAGTAGTGATCATATCAATAGAAGTGCGGTACTTTTCAAACACTTCAAATACTTTACGTAAGAAACCATAAGCCAGCAACATGCGGCTGCTCTTGATCTTAATAGCAGTGATGCCATCTTTTGCGGCCACAGCTTTTACACCAACGCTTCCTGCTTCTTCAGTAATCAATGTTCCCTTTGCCTCTGGTTGCATGGTATTTAATAAGCGTACCGGAATTTTATACATCTGTGCGGGCCATATAGAAGCGGGGTGCAGAATTTTTGCACCGAAGTATGCCAGCTCAGCTGCTTCATCAAAACTCAACTGTTCAATGGCAACTGTTTTCTTTACAATACGTGGATCATTGTTGTGCATGCCATCAATATCTGTCCATATTTCACAAACAGTTGCATTGATAGCTGCACCAATCAGTGAAGCACTGTAATCACTTCCACCACGTTTTAAATTATCCACCTCACCTCTTGCATTACGGCTGATGTATCCCTGTGTAATAAAAATCTTTTTGTCTTTATGCTGATTCAATATCTGGCTCAGCTTTACTTTAATACTGCCGATCTGCGGTTCTTCATAACTGTCAATGGTCATGAAATCCAGGGCAGGCAATAACAAATGATCAATTCCCTTTTCTTCCAGGTAACAGCTGAACATTTTGGTGCTCATCAGTTCACCCTGTGCAAGAATATCTTTATTCAGTGCTTCGTTGAAAGATATTTTCAGAATAATATTTAAGAATTCAAAATGCTCGGCAATAATGGCACGGCATTTATCCTGTGCTTCCTGTGTACTTAAGAGGTTGCTGATGAAGTTTTGATAATGTGCATTCAGCTTATCAATATGTTCTTTGGCAGAAGCCTTTTCACCATTGGCCAATGCAGAACCAATTTCAACCAGTGTATTGGTTGTTCCGCTCAGTGCACTTAACACAACAATCTTTGCATCTTCATCACGTGTAACCAGTGCTGCCACATCATGCATTCTTTCAGGCTTACCTACCGAGGTGCCGCCAAACTTCATCACTTTCATAATTCTGATTTTGCCCCCATCCCCTGAAGGGGTGTTAATACAGCTTCTTAAGGTGGGGTGTTTTTAATTTATGTTGTCAACTATTGTAAATCTATTTTGCTTTACTTGCCACGCTCGCTTGTACGTTTTGTTTTCTATTCATCTTTTTCAACTTCATCATTCAGGTGTCTGACGTTTGCAACGTCCTGACACCACATAACCTCCCCAACGAATTTCTTCATCATCCCCCCAGCCATCTTGCATTGTGTAATCGCTGTTTGTCCGTCTCAAAACAAACAGGCTTCATCATTCGTGCAGATACGCAACTGTAAACAGGCCCTTGGCAACCGGACGGCGAAATTAAAGATTGAGATTGAATTTCCGTCCAACTTCTGTCAAATCTTGAACAACCGTTTGCAATAAAGGAATTCCTTCCCTCATCCTTATTGCTTCAAACTCCCGTTCAGGGTCGCCGGGAATCAATACTTTTTCATACCCTTCAATCGTCTTTGCACTCCTGAAACGCTGGATCCACTGATCCATATCTTTCTTAAAATCTTCAGACTTTCTGAATGCATCAATCCGCATGGCTCCTAAAAAATGTCCCAACCCTTTACCAGGCTGATTCTCCGGCATGGGCACATAAGCAGGAAACGGCGGCACCCATGGACCATAATTGGCTCCACTCAACACGGCAGAAAAAATATCTACAATAGAACCCAACGCATATCCTTTATGACTTCCATGTTCTTTATTACTTCCCAATGGCAGTAAGGCGCCTTTATTTTTTAATGCATGTGCATCTGTTGTTGAATTTCCTTCTGCATCCTGGATCCATCCTTCAGGTGCTTCCATATTTTTCCGTTGCAGAATTTCCAGTTTACCATTGGCTGCAGTAGTTGTTGCCATATCTGCAACAAAAGCAGGTTCTGTTCCCGCAGGTACGGCAACTGCAATAGGATTTGTCCCTAACATTCTTTCATTTGAAAAAGTTGGAGCCACCAATGCCGATGCATTCGTCATGGCCATACCAATCATATCATGCTGTAAAGCCATCATAGCATGATAACCGGCAATACCAAAATGATTACTGTTCTGCACACTCACCCATCCGCTGCCAACATTCTTTGCTTTGCCGATTGCCACATGCATGGCAAAGGGTGCAACCACCAAACCCAAACCTTTATCACCATCGACCACAGCTGTGGAAGGTGTTTCATGAATGATATGAATATGAGGTTTTGTATTGATGCGGCCTGCCTCCCACAAACGTACATAGCCACTGAGTCTTGCCACACCATGTGAATCGATTCCACGCACATCAGCAGAAAGCAAAGCCTTCGTTGCTGTTTCAGCATCTGCTTCGCTGCAATCCATCGCAAGAAATACATTCTGTGTAAAGGAATATAAATGCGAATAAGAAAATACCTGGTCCATTGATTGATGAATTGAATTTTGTACAGAAAGACAATCAGAGTCTTACACC
Source organism: Lacibacter sp. (assembly GCA_040081135.1). Lineage (GTDB taxonomy): Bacteria > Bacteroidota > Bacteroidia > Chitinophagales > Chitinophagaceae > Lacibacter. Next base: position 7,843 of record JBEBHT010000110.1, read on the forward strand.
TGCAAACTCTATCTTACTTCTTCCCTCTTACTTCTTTCTCTTCTAAGCCTGCGCAGTTGGTCCGCCAAAATTCATGGGGATCTGAATATCTTCCAGGTCACGGATAGAACCATTGGCCTGTTCGAACCGCTGGATATTTTCAGTGAGCGCTTTCATAAAACGCTTGGCATGCTGCGGCGTAAAAATGATTCTTGATTTTACTTTGCTCTTGGGAGTGCCGGGCATTACGTTTACAAAATCAATGACAAATTCTGCATGACTGTGAGTAATGATGGCAAGATTGGCGTATGATCCTTCAGCTACTTCTTCTGTTATTTCAATATTGAGCTGGTTGGGGTTTGCCTGTTGCTGTTCGTCCATAAAATTAATTTTGAACTCCAAATATACAATCTATGACATTGAAATGATCCGTAAAGGCTGACTGAACAAATAAGAAGCTGAAAGAAGAATATTCAATGCTGTTGTTTTATGAAATTGATAAAGCAGATGGAGTAAATTGCTGAGGATTGAGTAGGTGATTTAACTGGCAGAATCCCGGGGTCGGCAGAAACAACACACCGGGATTAGAGATTTGTGAAGCCAGACCCCGGGGCGACAAAAAGAACTATTCATTGTACTTTAATTCGTGGCACACTTACGGATAGCTGAGTTTCTCAGAGTTTATATTCTAACTCGCAGTTTTCAAAAAATTGATTCACTAAAGATTCATAAAATGCCAGCTCATTTCGAGTAATATGCTCTAGCTCAGCTAAATCTTTAAACTTTTTTGCTTGCATTGGATAGTTATCATCATCCAGCAATATTCTAATTGTACGTGCAGGTAAATAATAAGGGTCGCTGATTATATTTTCTGCTGAAAAATTGTTTATGTAAATATGAATATAATCGAGAAAAAAATTAGATTTCAATTGAAAATTGAACATAACATACAACTCATCAAATTGTTTCCTAAAATAAAAACCACCATGCTCATAATAAATATCATATTTGGAGAAATGCTGTTTGTACATTTTTTTTATCTCCCCATTTTTCAGTTTTTCATGCTCAAAAGTTTTAAAGTCCCTTTGTGCATACTCTTGGTCAAATGAAAAATATTTATTTACAAAGTCGAACGCCTCCACAGTTTCCTTCCATTTTTCAACTAAAAATGCTTTGTTAGTATTCATACAGTTTATTTTTATTCGGCTCTGTAAACAATTTTAATGCCCATGTCGCCGGCCATTTTTTCATAATCAGCTTTGCGAGCAAAATTAAGGTTTACATCGGGTACTTCTAATATCAATTCTCAGCTATCCGTAGTGTTCCAAATAAGTAAAACTGTTAGTGGTAAACGATGAGTAGAGAAAGGAAAGATGAAAGCTGTCTGTAGTTTGCAACTACAGACAAGTTCAAAGCAGCACTAAAACCAAAAAATCATCTCTATATTTATTAAAAAAATCATGAGTGATGGTGGTTATAAAATACGGAACAAAGAAGGCGTTCATTTTATAACATTTGCCGTAGTTGAGTGGGTGGACGTTTTTACAAGAAAAGAATACCGGGATATTTTATTAGACAGCATCAGGCATTGCCAAAAAGAAAAAGGCCTGTTAGTTCATGCATGGTGTATAATGAGTAACCATGTGCATTTGGTCATTAGTGCAAAGAATAATGACACAAGTGATATATTGAGAGATTTTAAAAAGTTTACGGGCAAGCAAATCATCAAAGCCATTACAGAAAATGAACAGGAAAGCAGGCGAGACTGGATGCTGCAGATTTTTTCTGCTGCCGGCACAACAAACAGTCGTAACAGTATACACCAATTTTGGCGGCAAGACAACCAGCCAAAAGAGTTATTCAGTGAGAAATTTACAGAGCAGAAATTAAACTACATTCATAATAATCCTGTTGAAGCCGGGATTGTAGAAAAAGCCGAAGATTATTTATACAGCAGCGCAAGGGATTATTTTTATGGTAAACAATGTGGCTTGCTTGAAATTGACTTTTTGTATTGACATGAACAAATCCTGAGTTGCAAACTCAGGATAGCGCTCAACTGTTTATCAGTACTGAGCAAATGCTTACCGGTATGATTTGTATTGAACACTACGGATAGCTGGGCAATGGAATAGTGCGAAAGCAGCTTGGAAAAAACTTGGCTACAAAGTTGAAGCTTCTGACTTTAATCCCCCTAAACCAGCAAATTAGTTTTATGAAATTTTGGCAACTACTAGACATTTTTAGAGATGAACAGACTTTATTATTAGAATCTTTTAAAAAAGATGAATGGAAACTTTATCATGATCGTTTTCTGAAAATTAGGGACTTTGTTTTAACACAAGACAGAGTGGTTCTTGATCAGTTAGTGGACGAAAGATTGTTATTTGAAATTTGTTCAAAGAGCAAAAAGAATATTTTCCTTTCATTGAAAAAGAACAAGATTTATTCATATGAAAGTTCTGATTCAGAACACATAATTTCAATTTCAGACGCTGTTAAAATGTTTAAGCACGATTTGATTGAAGAGGTATTCGAGAAATCGGAGGCAGACATATTGCACGATTAAAGATTTCATGCACCGCCAATGACGCAAGTATGTAAGCTTCAACGTTCGGAAATCTGGCGCAGGAATGAGGGGAGGTTTTGTGAAATGGCTTCCTGTGCCTGAATAAAGGCTGGTAAAAAAAATATTTTTAAACAGAGTAAAGCCGTTGAGAAATCAGCGGCTTTGTTATTTTAGGTAGCGAATACTTTTTGGCTTTAGTAATGCTATGAAACTTTTCTGTAGTTGCAAACTACAGACAGCTTTCATCTTTCTTTTCTCTACTCATCTTTTACCACTACCAGCTTTATTTTTTTTGGAACACTACGAATAGCTGAGGCTTTACTTGTTTGGAACACTACGGATAGCTGAGCTGCTTACCGGGTAATGAGATTTGACAAGCCAGACCCCGGGGCTACGGAATAGTTTACCTGTGCCGCTCGGTTAACTTATCAATTACTAAGTTCTAAAATCAATTGACTAATAACTAATACAAACCTAAAGGCCAGTTGGGGGTCAATCCTTTCTAGGATAGTAGTTACACAACCACTGTGAGCCATCAATAATTTTCTGTGCATGCTCTTGCAACGACTCAGATAATTTTGTGGTTACAATAAAAGTTTCCGCCTCGGTAAGCTCCTTATCAAAGGTTGTATTAATATCCTGTCCTTTTTTTTGCATAAAAACATTTAGCGAGAAATAGTCTTCAATTGATAAATACGGCAGACGAATAATTGAAACATTAAATGTATATTTC
>JBEBHT010000111.1:0-11120 GCA_040081135.1 Lacibacter sp.
GGATATGACTTGTACAAAGTTCACCCATGATACGGCTTTCAATCTGAACTTTCTTAATGTAGTTTTCAAGTTCAATTTCATGACGTGCTTCCAGTTCAGCATGTGTGAATACGCCTGTATTTTCAAATAACTCTTTTGATTTTTTGGTAATCATTGCATCAAGAGCCAATGGAGTTGTTTTCACATTTGGCAATCCACGCTTTTCAGCTTCTTTTGCCCATGCTTCACTGTAACCATCACCTTCAAACAATACTTTTTTGCTTTCTGCAACATAACGTTGCAACACATGCATGATGGCGATTTCTTTCTTATCACCTTTCTCAATTAAAGCATCAACTTCTGTTTTAAACTGTGTAAGTGTTTCAGCCATGATTGCATTCAGTACAGTCATTGCATTTGAACAGTTTGCACTTGAGCCAACTGCACGGAATTCAAATTTGTTTCCGGTAAATGCAAATGGTGAAGTACGGTTACGGTCAGTATTATCAAGTAACAGTTCAGGAATGCTCTTGTGTAAATCTAATTTTAAAATCGCTTCATCCTGTTCGTCGAACTTATCAGTTACTCTTTTTTCAACTGCTTCCAGTACTTCAAAAAGATATTTACCAACAAAAACAGAAATGATTGCAGGAGGAGCTTCATTAGCACCCAAACGGTGATCGTTACCTGCACTCGCAATTGACGCTCTTAAAATATCAGCGTACTGATCAACTGCACGTACCACATTCGTAAAGAATGTAAGGAACATGAGGTTGGTCTTTGGCGTTTTACCCGGTGCTAAAAGATTAACACCTGTATCAGTAGCCAAACTCCAGTTATTATGCTTACCGCTACCGTTAATGCCGGCAAATGGTTTTTCGTGTAACAGCACTCTTAATTTATGACGGCGTGCAACACGATCCATCACATCCATCAATAAAGAGTTATGATCAATTGCTACTGCAACTTCTTCAAAAATAGGAGCACACTCAAACTGAGCAGGTGCTACTTCATTATGACGTGTACGTAAAGGAATACCGAGTTTGTATCCTTCATTTTCAAAGTCACGCATGAAGGCGTACACTCTTTCAGGAATAGATCCGAAATAATGATCTTCCAGCTGCTGACCTTTTGCAGGAGCATGACCAAATACTGTGCGGCCGCTTAATACTAAGTCAGGACGGGCATTGAACAATGCTTCATCAACAACAAAGTATTCCTGTTCCCAACCGAGAGTAGGAGTTACTTTGGTTACGTTTTTATCGAAGTAATGACAAACATCAAGCGCTGCTTTGTTTACTGCTTCCAGTGCTTTTAAAACGGGTCCTTTATAATCGAGAAGTTCGCCGGTATAAGAAACAAATACAGTTGGAATGCAAAGTGTTTTACCATTTCCAATTTCCATGATGAATGCAGGAGAAGAAGGATCCCATGCAGTATAACCACGGGCTTCGAAAGTTGCACGCAAACCACCACTTGGGAAAGAAGACGCATCAGGTTCCTGCTGGATCAATGCTGCACCGTCAAATTCTTCAATTGCAGTACCATCACTTTTTAATGTAAAGAAAGAATCATGTTTTTCTGCAGTAGTTCCTGTTAATGGTTGAAACCAGTGTGTATAATGTGTTACACCTTTTGATTCAGCCCACTGACGAACACCACTGGCAATCTGGCTTGCCATGCTGCGATCAATTCTTTTACCTCCTTTAACGGAAGCTAACAGGCTTTTATATGCTTCATCACTTAAAAATTCACGGGCAATTTTTAATGTGAAAACATTTTCACCAAAAATGGCTGTAATTTTTGTTGGTCCGGCAACATCAGGAGATTGCTGGTTCTTTAAATTGTCAATTGCTTTAAATCGTAAGGATTGCATGTAAGAATTGTTTAAGGAGCAAATGAACGAAAAAAAGTCGAAAAATTTGGTGACGGACTTTAAAAAATACTGGGAAAACGTTTGCAAATGCAAAATTTGTGGAAAAGTTTTGCTTTAAATAACGGTTTTGAACAACCGTTAGCGTAAAAATAAAAACATGTATTTTATTTTAATACGTTTTTCTTCCAGTCGATTGTAGCAATAATAGGAACAAGAATAAAGGGGAAGAAAATAGCACGGTACCGAACAATTGCTCCCAATTGCGGAACAATATAACCGGTAAGTAAAAGCAATACAATTGAAACAAGGAAGAGGAACTGAACAACCGAATGTTTATATGGATTATCAGTATATCGGAAGAACCAGATGGATACAAGCAACCAGATGAAAAGAATTTCTAACGCACTCATTAAATAAAGTGGATTAATAAACTCTGTTACATAAGGACGTACCAACGCATGATTCAATGCCTGTGGTGCATTCTTGATAAAACCAACAAATGTTGGTTCCAGCTTGCGTTGCGGCAAAAATGAATTGCCGCCTAACTTAACGAAATCATTATTCCTTAAAACAATGGAGATGGGGAGGTCAAGTTTGGGATGAATAAATTTAGCTCCAAAAAAAACACTGCTGCATATTATTGTAACAAGCAAAAAGGCAACCCATTTCCGTTTGAAATATTTTTCAGCCAGCCACCATGCAAAGAAACCCGGTACAGCTGCCAGTACAACATGATTTCGTACAGGAAAAATAAGAGCGATCAGTAGTAAAATGTAAAGTGTGTTTTTTATACCGAATCTTTTTTCTTTCAATGCGAAATACATGATAAATACTGCCAGTGATAATAATGTAAATACCAGCCCATCTTTATGAATACCTGAAGACCAGAAAAGAAAAGAAGGAAACAGGAATGTACTGCAGGTAATTAATTTTAATCTGTTGGGAAATACATCATTCATTACTCTTACCACTGCAATGGGGCCAAAGAATGTAATAAAAGAATAAAAAATAACATTGACGTAATAACGGGAACCGGAAAACAAATTAAACAGTGAAACAATCTTCACCATATATATATGCTTCAAATCGTTCCAGTAAGAATTTACGCTTGAAAAGAGATGCCTGTACTCTTTTCCGTATGGATTATCAACAATGCTTGTGAAGTATAGCTGAGGGTGATTCAACAAGAGCTGGGTGTCCTGCTTTCCCTGGAAAAAGAATTTCCAGGTATCTGCTGAGTTCTCATAGTTGGGAATAGTGGTAAAGAACCATCCGTAAGCCACGCCTGCAGCAACTTTCAGTAAAAATAAACCGATGAGCCATTTGGAATTTAAACCCGATTTCTGGAAAAAGGGAATCCTGGTAATTATCCAGCAAAAGAATAAGAGGTATATAGCAAACAGGAGATAGGTCATGTGATATTCAGCAAATTAAATTATTTCTTTCCATAGAATCAACCATTCTCCTGATTGTTTTTTCCTGTTGGCAGAATCTCAGCAGAATATTATAACAAGTGGTGGATATGTAGCCTCATTCTTTTCATGCGGGTTTCATTTGTCATTTGTACTTTTGCGCTTTCTTATAAATCATGGATATAACAGTTAAAACCGCACAGCAGCTTCGTCTTACAGAAGAAGAATTTGAACTTATTAAACAGAAACTCGGACGTACACCCAACTTCAATGAACTTTGCGCCTTCAGTGGAATGTGGAGTGAGCATTGCAGTTATAAGAACTCCATCAAGTGGCTGAAAACATTGCCCCGTGATGGCGGACGAATGTTAGTAAAAGCAGGTGATGAGAACGCCGGGCTGATGGATATTGGTGATGATCTGGGTGTGGTGTTTAAAATTGAAAGTCATAATCATCCTTCAGCTATTGAACCTTTCCAAGGCGCTGCAACAGGTGTGGGTGGTATTCACCGTGATATATTTACAATGGGAGCAAGACCAATTGCATCACTCAATTCGCTTCGCTTTGGCAATTTGAAAGAAGCCAAAACACAGCATTTGCTCGGCGGAATTGTACATGGTATTGGTCATTACGGTAACTGTTTTGGTGTGCCAACTGTTGGTGGTGAAATTTATTTCGAGAATTGTTATCATACAAATCCACTCGTGAATGCCATGAGTGTTGGCATTGTAAAAGCAGGTGAAACAGTATCTGCAACTGCTGCGGGTATTGGTAATCCTGTGTTCTTTGTTGGCAGTGCCACGGGTAAAGATGGTATTGGCGGTGCAAGTTTTGCAAGTGCTGATATTACAGCCGACAGTGCAGAAGATTTACCTGCCGTACAGGTAGGTGATCCTTTTCAGGAAAAGAAATTACTGGAAGCATGTCTGGAAGTAATTCAAACAGGTGCAGTTGTTGGTATGCAGGATATGGGTGCAGCCGGTATTATTTGTTCAACTGCAGAGATGAGTGCAAAAGGTGAAGTGGGTATGCGGATTGACCTGGATAAAGTTCCTACCCGTCAGCAGAACATGAAAACATGGGAACTGTTGCTGAGCGAAAGCCAGGAACGTATGCTGATGGTTGTTGAAAAAGGGAAAGAACAATTGGTGCTGGATGTATTTGAAAAATGGGATCTGCCCTGTTCAGATATTGGTGAAGTAACCGGCGATGGAATGTTGCGTTTTTATATGCATGGTGAACTGGAAGCAGAATTACCGGCGTATGAATTGGTATTGGGCGGCGGTGCACCACAGTACACAAGAGAATATGCAGAGCCTGCTTATTTTGAAAAGATCAAAGCATTTGATGCAAATACAATTGAAGTACCAGCCGATTTAAAATCAGTTGCTGAACAGATTATACAAATACCCAACATTGCAAGTAAAAGAACTGTGTATCATCAATACGACAGTATGGTGGGTACAGGTAATACAAGTACTAATGCGCCAACTGATGCTGCTGTAGTACATGTAAAAGGAACAACAAAAGGATTGGCAGTTACAACAGATTGTAACAGCCGTTATGTATTTGCTGATCCATACAAAGGAGCAATGATTGCTGTAAGTGAAGCTGCAAGAAATATTGTATGCAGTGGTGGTTTGCCATTGGGCGTTACCAACTGTCTAAACTTTGGTAATCCTTACGATCCGCAGGTATATTATCAGTTTGTTCATGCTATCAAAGGAATGGGTGAAGCCTGTATTAAATTTGAAACTCCTGTTACCGGTGGTAACGTAAGTTTTTATAATCAGAGCCCTGATGGTGCAGTTTATCCAACTCCAACAATTGGGATGGTGGGATTACTGGAGAATATCAATGATAAAATGACGCTTGATTTTAAAACAGAAGGAGATCTGATCTTTTTAATCGGTCAGTCAACCAATGATATTAATTCAAGTGAATATTTACATAAGGTTCATGGAGTAGAGTTCAGCCCGATTCCTCATTTTGACCTGGAAGAAGAATTTGTATTGCAACAGAAGATTGCTGAACTCATTACTGAGAAATTAATTGTATCTGCACATGATATCAGTGAAGGCGGATTGTTTACCACTTTACTTGAAGCGTCATTCAATAATACCTTAGGTTTTGATGTAGTGGCTGCAGACAGCAATATCCGTAAAGATGCGTATTGGTTTGGTGAAGGACAAAGCAGGGTAGTTGTGTCTGTGAAGAAAGAACAGCTTGCTGCATTTAAACAGGCTCTTGGTAATCATCCTCATGCTGAAATTGGATTTGTAACCAACGGATGTATTGAAGTAGATGGCATGGAATGGGGCACCGTTTCTGACTGGCAGGAAAAGTATGATACAGCGATTGAAAACTTACTGGCTGGTCATGAAAGTGAACATGCATTGATTTCTTTATAGAAGTAGCCCCAACCCTAAAGGGAGAAAAGACAGTTGTCTTAACTTTTGAAATTACGACTGAATAAAATGAGTGATAGAGAAAATAGCGGAGAGTTGCAAGTTCCCCCTTTAGGGGGCGGAGGGGGTATCATTGTTACCGGTGCAGCAGGATTCATCGGCAGCTGTATGGTTCAGTACCTGAATGAATTGGGTTATACTAATTTGATCCTTGTTGATGAATTCAACCGTGATGACAAAACACCCAATTTAAACGACAAACAATTTACAGTTAAGGTAGAAAGGGAAGAGCTGTTTAACTGGCTCTCGCAAAATAAACCGGTTGTTGATTTTGTAATTCACCTTGGTGCAAGAACAGATACTACTGAATTTAATTATGCCATTCATCAGCATCTCAACGTAGAATATTCGCAGAAGATCTGGAATTACTGTACAATCAATACTGTGCCATTGATCTATGCTTCATCAGCTGCAACTTATGGCGATGGCGCTTTGGGATATAAAGATGATCATGGCTTGTGCTTTGATCTGAAGCCACTCAATCCTTACGGCATTTCTAAAAACGAATTTGATAAGTGGGTGCTGCACCAGGAAGATCATCCTCCGTTTTGGGCAGGATTGAAATTCTTCAATGTGTATGGTCCGAATGAATATCATAAAGGAAGAATGGCCAGTGTTATTTTTCATTCCTTTAACCAGATTCAGCAAAATGGATTGGTGAAATTATTCCGTTCACATAAAGAAGGATTTAAAGACGGTGAACAGCTGCGTGATTTTGTTTATGTAAAAGATGTGGTGAATGTGATTGGATGGATGATGGAGGAAGTCAGTCGTCAGTCGTCAGTCGTTAGTCGTCAGTCAGAAGATTCGAAACTCACATCTGCTATCTATAATCTTGGAACAGGCAAAGCCAGGAGTTTTCATGATTTGGTAGCAGCAACATTTCATGCACTGGAACTGGAAACAAAGATTGAATTTATTGATATGCCCGAAGATATCAGGGATAAATACCAGTATTTCACAGAAGCTGATATGGCTAAACTCAGGCAGGCAGGTTATACAAATGAATTCAGTTCACTGGAAAACGGTGTAGGTGACTATGTGAAAAATTATCTCAGCGGGCATAAGTATTATTAAAGAATAATGAACTCGTGAACGGTTCTGTTCAGATTATATCCCTTACTCTCTTTAACTTTAATTCAGCAAACAATCAGTTATGAACAAAAAAATTGCCATCATCGGCGGCGGAAACCTTGGCGTAGCCATTGCAGAAGGATTGATCAAGAGCGAGTTCGTATTACCCGGTCATATTATTGTTACCAAAAGGAATATCAAAACAATTGCACATCTTGAAGAAAAAGGTGTACTTGTAACAAGTGATAATAATGAAGCGGTTCGTTTTGCTGATCTTGTATTGCTGGCAGTAAAGCCATTCCAGATTGAAGATGTGATTAAAGGAATAAAAGATGAACTGGATGCAAGCAGGCATGTACTGGTAAGTGTCGTTACAGGTGTACTCATCGCCAATATGCAGAAGTGGGTGGAAAAACAAATGCCTGTTGTACGTGCCATGCCGAATACAGCCATTGCCATACAGGAAAGTATGACCTGCATCTGTTCCAACAATGCAAGCGGAGAACAGGTTGATTATATTACTGATATTTTCAATCAACTGGGTAAAGTGGTTGTCATTGAAGAAAAGCTGATGGATGCATCAACTGTACTGGGAGCCTGCGGTATTGCCTTTGCGCTCAGGTATATCCGTGCAAGCATTCAGGGTGGAATTGAAATTGGCTTTGATGCAAAAACAGCAACATTGATTGCTTCACAAACGGTAAATGGAGCAGCAGAATTATTGCTTCAGAAAGGAACTCATCCTGAACAGGAGATTGATAAGGTAACAACTCCGAAAGGTTGCACCATTGCCGGATTGAATGAAATGGAGCATAGCGGATTTAGTTCTTCACTGATTAAGGGAATTAAAACAAGTTTTGAAAGTATATAGGTATTTTGTTTTCAAGAAAGTTTTGAAGTATAATTCAATTTGACATATAAAATTTGAGTAGAGTTAATAAAGCTCACCTGTTTCAATATCTAATTGATAGAACTGAAGAGTAATGCCATAATGTTCAAAAGCCCCCGTTCTGTCTAATCCTTCAGCGATTGGCATCGGTAAAAGGATATAAGAAATAATTTTTGCTTCTCTTCCTGAACTGCGTTTTGCAGACTTTGCGGCCCTTGTATAAACAGTATTGTTGAAGAAATAGATGGGAAAGAAATTGTCAGCTGATTTAATATAGACAGTTTGCCCGTCAGAAAATCCCCAGATTTTTCGTATCGGATATTCAATACCCTGTTCATCTTTTGCAATTAATAAATCGCCCAGCTGCCCGTTTCTTAATTCGTAATTTTTGATGGAAGGGTTATTGTTTTTGAATTCAGAGTATGAACGAAAAATTCCTTTTTTTAATTGTTCGGCAGAAAAAACAGGCAGATAATGTAACTGGCGGGAAAACGAATCAATCTTTCCCCAGCTTAACCTGGTGCCGGTTTTTATTTTTTGATCAACATTGATTGTTTGTATTTTCTTCAGTGATTCATAGAGTGCAGTTTCTATTAATTCTGCTTCATCCATTTTTTTCTTTGTTGAAATCAGGCTGCTGTCAAAGCGGTATAAAACGGAGAACTGATCACCGTTCTTTACATAAAACTCAAATCTGGTTAACAAACCGGGTAAAAAAGGATCTTTCTCCTGTTGATCCTTATCATTGAATGTATTGTTCCCTATTTCTTTGCTCAGCCATAATTTCCTGATTATCATGACCAGCTCATTTCCGGATGTTTCATCAAATTTCACTGCTTCCTGAATAAAATTACGGGTGGCAGTTGCAGTACCCTTTTTCATTGTCAGGTAGGATGATTTTTTTACAGCATATTCACCCGGTTTATTGAAACAAATTACTGTCGTGTCGTTTCTTTTGTCAAATACATGAATTGTTTTAAAAGGGAGTGAAATCTGGCTTTTACTTTTTTGTATGTTTATCTCTATTTCCCGATGGTTAAAATCATTCAGATTAAACAAATACGTCTTCCTGTTTTGGGCGTAAACTGAGTAATGAAAGGAAAAGAAAAGAAAAAAGAGGGTAATGATTTTCATAACAGTTATTTGGCATGATAAAATTAATTAAAACAACAACGTCAGCATCTCTTTCGTAATTTAAACTGAAATGAAACCTGTACTCCAGTTTCAATATCAATCATTCATAACCGAACCGGTACTTGCAGCCAGAAAACCTCCTGTTCAGGCAGAAGAAAGAATCCCTGTTTAAAATTTTCAAGGGTGATTGCCTGGTAAAAAAGCAGTTCAGCGCCTTTTTGATTGCATCGTATAATCTTCAATTCAGCAGAAAAAGGTCAGAACCTAACTGAAAAAGCCCAACATCACCTGTTCCTGCAGTTTATTCTTTCCGCATATTTTCCACAACAGTTCAGATGGGTTTTTTCAAATAAAAAATTCCACGTAGGTTTGCATGACCTCCACAGTTTTTTATTTCCTTTTTACATCAGGCAGGTCCGCTTAAACTGAAAATTAATTTTTATGGCCAAGTTCATTTTTGTAACCGGTGGCGTTACGTCATCGTTGGGTAAAGGTATTATTGCAGCCTCGCTGGCAAAATTGTTACAGGCCCGTGGTTTTAAAGTAACCATTCAAAAATTCGACCCCTATATTAACGTTGATCCCGGTACCTTAAACCCTTATGAGCACGGTGAATGTTTTGTAACAGAAGATGGTGCAGAAACTGATCTGGATCTTGGTCACTACGAACGTTTTTTAAATATTCATACCACACAGGCCAATAATGTTACAACAGGCCGTATTTACCAAACTGTCATTAATAAAGAAAGAGAAGGTGCTTATCTTGGTAAAACCGTGCAGGTTGTACCGCACATTACGGATGAGATAAAACGCCGTATGTTATTACTGGGAAAAGACACGAGATATGATATTGTTATAACAGAAATTGGTGGAACAGTGGGTGATATTGAATCACTGCCGTTTATTGAAGCAGTAAGACAGATTCAGTGGGAATTACCTGAAGAAGATTGCCTGGTTGTTCATTTAACCCTGATACCATACTTAAAGGCAGCCAAAGAATTAAAAACAAAACCAACCCAGCACAGTGTTCGTTTGCTGAGCCAGGAAGGTGTACATCCCGATATTATTGTTTGCCGTACAGAACGTCCTCTAAGTACAGAGATCCGCAGGAAAATTGCATTGTTCTGTAATGTTAAGCAGGAAGCGGTGATTGAAGCAAGTGATGCAAATACGATTTACGAAGTGCCCTTGTTCATGCTCAAAGAAAAGCTGGATGTTATCTGTTTGAAAAAATTGAATATAACCGGTTTCCCTGAGCCGGATTTAGAGAACTGGAAAAAGTTCTTAGATAAATTAAAATATCCCAAGAGCCAGGTTAATATTGGCCTGATTGGAAAGTATATTGAACTGCAGGATGCCTATAAATCTATCCTGGAAAGTTTTATTCACGGTGGTGCCATGAATGAATGCAAAGTGAATGTGGTGAATGTACACAGTGAGTTTATTACCGATCAGAATGTATCTGAAAAACTTTCGGGTTTAGATGGTTTACTGGTTGCTCCCGGTTTTGGTAACCGTGGTATTGAAGGAAAGATCACTGCCATTAAATATGCAAGAGAAAACGGCATGCCTTTCTTTGGTATTTGTTTGGGGATGCAGATGGCCTGTGTTGAATTCGCAAGGAATGTATTAGGATTAACGAATGCACATTCTGTTGAAATGAATCCTGAAACTCCTGATGCGGTGATTGACATGATGGAAGAACAGAAGCAGATCACCACCAAAGGCGGCACCATGCGTTTGGGTTCTTATCCCTGCGATATTAAAGAAGGTACTCTGGCACAGACTATTTACGAAAGTCTGCATATTAACGAACGTCACCGTCACCGTTATGAATTCAACAATAAATACCTTGATGCATTTGAAAAAGGAGGAATGATTCCAAGCGGTAAAAATCCTGAAACAGGATTGGTAGAGATCATTGAAAATTCAAAGCATCCATTCTTTATAGGTGTACAATATCATCCTGAGCTGAAGAGTACAGTTGAAAGTCCGGCTCCTTTGTTTGTACATTTTATTAAAGCCGCCAAAGAGTATTCTGAGAAACAGCATTCGGTTAAGAATCCTTTGCTGGAGAGTGAGATGATTTAAGTAAGTAAAAAGGCAGAAGTAAAAAATCAAAAGTGAAGACCGATCAGTCTTCACTTTTTTTATTAGCTAAATGCTTTTGAAGGCATTTCGTTGTGGGTTATATGTTACCTTCACTAAGGTTAGAATTTTAAAACACAGCTATGGTTTAAGTTCACTAGGAACTCAACTAAAGAATAATAAACCAGCAGGTGTAACTG
>JBEBHT010000112.1:0-11118 GCA_040081135.1 Lacibacter sp.
GTTTTTTTCAGGAAAGAACAGCTGGAGAAGGAGCATTTTGTGATAAGGTTTTAGTCTTGAATGAAGTATAGAAAAAGTTATATTAAACTGCCACTGATTGTTTTTTTCGGTATACTTTTTATAAGGATATTGCTGATTGTTTCTGAATGGATCAGGATCAGTGAGATTGAGCGAAAGTATGTTGAAAAATTTCCAACTCCCTGGCCATTTATTTTTACAGTTCAAACCAAAGCTGTTTTAATATGTACATTGATTACGATGATTACATTGGTTTTTTATTTTATTTTACGACACCGTTATATTAATGTTCTGTATTCGGGTATTCACATCTGGCTTACTTTTATTTCTTTGGTTATAATTCCATTTATTTCTCCAATTTATCAAATGAGTACTCCAAACGGCACTTTGTCTGACACCATCAGAATTGGTAATGTGTTTGTTTATCCTTTCTCCTCATTTTTATCTCTGTTCGTATTTATTATTGCTTTCGTTTTTTTTATTCTTGTAGTTGTAAAAAGCTCAACTTCACCAAGAAAACCCGTGCTAACAGACCAATCTACCGGTTTCCTCGATGAATTTGCAGATCGGCAAGAACACTGATAAATAACAGCCCAAAAACTGAAGAGAATCACTACTCCTCTTATCAGCCCTTTGCAAAAAATCAATATCTTCATGCAATTACAAATCATTTTCTTTCTTAATCCTGATTTATTATGACGATTGGTGTTTTAAAGGAACCGGCCCATGAAACAAGAGTGTCGCTTATTGCAGAATCAGTAGCGGCTCTTACAAAAAAAGGGATCACCCTGGTTATAGAAAACGGAGCAGGGGAGCAGGCTTTTTGCAGTAATGCTGCCTATGAACTGGTAGGTGCACAAATTAAAACCCGCCAGGAAGTGATCAATAGTGCAGATATTCTTTTAACGATTCATGCACCAGCTCCTTCAGAAATTGTACAGATATCATCAAAAATTCTTATCGGTGTTTATCAGCCGCTGATCTATATGGAAGAAATGAAAAACTGGGCAGCCAAAGGGGTTACTTCTTTTTCATTAGATATGCTTCCCCGTACAACCCGTGCACAGGCAATGGATGTACTGAGTTCGCAGGCAAATATTGCCGGTTATAAAGCAGTATTGATGGCTGCGAATTCTTATGCAAGATATTTTCCCATGTTTATGACGGCTGCAGGAAGTATTAAGCCTGCAAAGGTCTTGATCCTTGGTGCGGGTGTTGCTGGATTGCAGGCCATTGCTACTGCCAAGCGTTTGGGTGCTGTTGTGGAAGTATTTGATACAAGACCAGCGGTGAAAGAAGAAGTGATGAGCCTCGGTGCAAAATTTGTTGAAGTGGAAGGAGCTGCAGATGCCAGTAAAGCAGGGGGCTATGCAGTTGAACAAACAGAAGAATACAAACAAAAGCAACAGCAAAGAATATCAGAGAGTGTTGCAAAAGCTGATATTATTATTACAACTGCACAGATACCGGGCAAAAAAGCACCTATCCTGATTACAGAAGAAATGCTTCAGTTGATGCAGGCCGGTTCAATCATTATTGATCTTGCTGCAGCTACCGGTGGTAATACACCATTTACAAAAAACAATGAAACAGTGGTGGTGAATGGAGTGAGTATAATTGGTAATTCAAACCTGCAGGCAACCATGCCTTCAGACGCAAGTAAATTGTACGGAAAGAACGTACTCAATTTTTTACAGCTCATCATCACTAAAGAAGGTCAGTTGAATTTGAACTGGGAAGATGACCTGGTGAAAGGAAGCTGCATTACACATAACAACGAAATTGTAAACGAACGTTTAAAATAAAAATATGGAGTCATTTTTAAACTGGATTACAGAAAATCAGCAAATCATTTATATCGTTGTCCTCATGATTTTTGTGGGCATTGAAGTAATTGGTCATGTGCCCAGTGTACTGCATACACCGCTAATGAGTGGTGCCAATGCGATTCATGGTGTGGTGATCATTGGCGCAATCATCGTTATGGGAAAGGCTGAAAGCGATAATTACCTGGCCCTTGGTCTTGGTTTCCTTGCTGTCATACTTGGAACACTGAATGTAGTGGGCGGATTTGTTGTAACCGACAGAATGCTTGAAATGTTTAAGAAGAAGAAAAAGTAATACGCATAAAATTTATGGAACTTAATATACTTACGCTTTGTTATCTCATTGCATCAGTAACATTTATTCTTGGACTGAAGATGTTGTCAAACCCTGCGAAAGCAAGAACGGGAAATCTTGTTGCGGCAGCAGGTATGACCATCGCCATTATCGGAACCATTTTTCTTTATACTGATGAAACAGGGAATAAACTGCATAACTACGTCTGGATTTTCAGTGGTATCCTTATTGGCGCTGTGGTAGGTACAATGGCAGCAAAAAAAGTAAAGATGACGGCTATGCCGGAAATGGTGAGTCTGTTCAATGGTATGGGTGGTGCATCGGCAGCATTAATTTCAGCAGCGGAATTTTATCATATTTATTTGCTGCATAAAGAATCAGGTGCAACTCCTTTTTCAGAAATTGTACCTGTTGGTTTTTATATCACCATTGTTGCAGGTGCAATCATTGGTACGGTTTCTTATACAGGAAGTATTATTGCATGGGGTAAATTAAATGGAAGAGTAAAAGATTTCTCATTTAAAGGACAGCATATCGTTAATATGATTGTGCTGGTTTTAGTATTGGCATCGGCAGTGATTGCATACCGTTCAGACATTGAAAATATTTTTGTTCCCTTTCTTTTAATCGGATTGTTTGCATTTATATACGGAGTTCTTTTTGTACTTCCCATTGGCGGGGCCGATATGCCGGTGGTGATTTCTTTACTGAATTCATTCACGGGTGTTGCCGCAGCTTGCGGCGGTTTCTTGTATGATAATAAAGCAATGCTTACCGGTGGTATTCTTGTTGGCGCAGCAGGTACATTACTGACTATTTTAATGTGCAAAGCAATGAACCGCTCTCTTGCTAATGTATTGATCGGGTCATTCGGTGGTGGTGGAAAAACTGCTGCAGCAGGAGCGACATCGCAGGGCAGCTACAAAGAAATTTCATTAAGCGATACAGCAGTTGTCATGAGTTATGCCAGTAAAGTATATATTGTTCCAGGTTACGGACTGGCAGTAGCACAGGCACAGCATGTGTGTCATGAACTGGAAAAAATTCTTGAAAGCAAAGGAGTGGAAGTGAAGTATGCCATTCATCCTGTTGCCGGACGTATGCCCGGTCATATGAATGTGCTGCTGGCAGAAGCAGATGTGCCTTATGAAAAGCTGCTTGAAATGGAACAGGCCAATGAAGAATTTTCATCAACAGATGTTGTATTGATATTGGGGGCGAATGATGTGGTAAACCCCGCAGCTAAAAGTGATCCTGCTTCACCTATTTATGGAATGCCGATACTGGATGTAGAACTGGCGAAGACTGTGATTGTAAACAAACGTAGTATGAAGCCGGGATATGCGGGTATTGAAAATGATTTATTCTTCCGGCCAAAAACATCTATGCTGTTTGGTGATGCCAAAAAAGTATTGCAGGATCTGATTACAGAGATAAAGAGTTTATAGTTTGTAATTTTACAGCATGCAGCTTCCCTTATCATTATTACATTCTATTGAACATACAAAAGGTTTTGATAAAGCTGCATTTGAAGAAGTGCATGCAAGTGGTGAACAGGTAACTTCTGTACGCAAAAATCCGTTGAAGCAAAGTGATCTTTTTAGCAGCGGAGAAAATATTCCCTGGTCATCAAATGGTATTTATCTCAGCGAACGTCCATCCTTTACACTTGATCCATTATTTCATGCAGGCACTTATTACGTGCAGGAAGCAAGCAGCATGTTCCTGGAACAGGTCATGAAGCAATCCGTTGATCTTTCGCAGCCATTGCTTGTGCTTGATCTTTGTGCTGCACCGGGTGGTAAATCAACTTTATTGCAATCCATCATCAGCAAAGAAAGTTTACTGGTAAGTAATGAAGTGATTCATACAAGAGTAAATATTCTCAAGGAAAATTTAATTAAGTGGGGCAGCAGTAATGTAGTTGTAACCAACAATGACCCAAAGGATTTCTCAAAGCTGAAAGGTTTGTTTGATGTGATGGTGATTGATGCACCCTGCAGCGGGAGTGGTTTGTTTCGCCGTGATCCTGAAGCTATCAAGGAATGGAGCGAAGATAATGTGCAGCTTTGCAGTCAGCGGCAGCAACGGATCATTGCAGATGTATGGGATTGTTTAAAAGAAGATGGGATATTGATCTATTCTACCTGTTCTTATTCATCAGAAGAAGATGAAGAAATACTGGATTGGATAATGAAAGAGTTTAATGTTGAATCAATACAAATAAAATTGGAAGAGGAGTGGAGGATTGATGAAGTGCAATCGGCTGCCAATGCATTCGGTTATCGTTTCTGGCCATACAAAGTAAAAGGGGAAGGTTTTTTTATTGCGGCGTTCAGAAAGAAGGAAGATGCTGATACCGTAAGAATAAAAATCAAATCAACTCAAGCTCCATCAAAAAAAGACATGGCGATTGCATCCAACTGGTTACAGTCAACAGAGGATTTATCCTTCATCTTACAGGGACAAAACATTGCTGTGATTCCGGTTCAATGGAATGAAACCATTCAATATCTCATGCAGGAATTAAAAGTGCGGTATGCAGGAGTGGAGCTGGGCACTATTGCCAAGAACGATTTGATTCCTGAACATGCACTGGCTTTATCAACAATAATTAACTCTTCTGTTTTTTCAGTTGAGCTCGACCTCGAACAATCGTTGAATTATTTACGTAAGAATGAAATAACAGTCAGCAGCGATCATAAAGGCTGGGCACTCGCAACATATAAAGGTTTTCATCTTGGCTGGATGAAAATGCTTGGAAATCGTATCAATAATTATTATCCGAAAGAATACAGAGTGTTAATGCAAGCCGGCAGCAGATAGTTGGTAGCCGATACTTACTACTAATGACTATCGGCTAACGACTTTTTTACTTTCTTCCGAAATCAGCAGGATTCTCACCCCATGCTTTTGTTTCCCACTTGAGTATTTTGTTTTTGTATTTATTTTCCTGCAGCCAGTTTTCTGCACGGTAGATGAGATCGAAAATATGTTTGGTCTTGGGAGATTCTTCCAGGTTTGTTTTGCATTTTTTTGCTTTCACCCAGCCAATAGCATTTCTGCTGTCGCTGTAAATGGGTATCGTATCCATTGCGTGTTTTTTGCAATAACCCAATGCATGAACAATGGCTAAGAACTCGCCGATATTGTTCGTGCCATGTGCTAGCGGCCCCATATGAAAAATGCGTGAATTGGTTTTGTACAAAATGCCCTGATATTCCATATCCTTCTGCACACTGTTCCAGGCTGCATCAACAATAATGCTGTCGTGAATAGGTGTGCCAACAGCAGAATGATCTTTTACCGAAACCTCTTTGTCTTTTTTGTAAATATGTTTGGCGAAATGTTCTTTATAGGCAAGCTCAGCTTCCATCATCGAAGCAAATGACTTGTAGGCTGCACCTGCAAAGCCTTCCACCTGCTGCTTACAATCGTTCCAGCTGGTATAAATACCCGGCTCTTTCCCTTTCCAGACAACGTAGTATTTAGGTTTTACCTTACTCATGAGGCTGCAATGTTAGTAAAAGAATCGTTAAGGTTTTCTTTGGTACGATTCTTTCTGAGAATTATGCATCTTTGCGCAGTAAATTACATTCGTCATGAAGAGAGCCTTTTATTTAGTTTTTGCTTTATTTACCTGTTTCAGTGCATTTGCTCAAACAACTCCATTGCTGGTGCAGTTGGATAATAACACAGCTTACCTCACACACACCGTTGGAGCCAAAGAAAATTATTACAGTATCGGCCGTATTTATAATATCAGTCCAAGAGTTTTTGCGCCTTATAATGGATTGGAATTAACAGTACCGATGAGTATCGGGCAGCGGATAAAAATTCCCTTGAATGAAGTGAATTTCTGGCAAAACGGAACAAGAAAAGAGAATGAAACAGTGGTTCCTGTTTATCATGTGGTGAAACAGGGCGAATCACTTGCAAAGATCAGTCAGCTGTTTAAAACAGATAATGCTTCTGTAAAGTCTTGGAATAATTTAAACAGCGATGCAGTAAGTGTTGGAAGCAAAGTGATCATCGGGTTTTTGAAAGTAGATAAAACATTATCACCACTGGCAGCGCAGGGAATGAATGTACGCAGCGAACCAAATATCGTTAAGCAGGAACCCAAAAAACAGGAACCTGTTGTAAAGAAAGAAGAAGTAAAAACTGAACCGGTTATTAAAAAAGAAGAGCCAAAGGTTGAACCACCCGTTGTGCAAAAACCTGTTGTTGAAGTGAAGAGAGAAGAACCGAGGATGGAAGTAACAACAGTGAATTATTCAGGCAATGGATTTTTTAGAGATGAATTTAACCGTCAGAGCAACAATGGCAAACGTGTAAGTGCCAACAGTGGTGCAGGTTCAGTTTTCAAAAGTACCAGTGGCTGGAGCGATGGAAAATATTATATACTGATGGATAATGTGGAGAAGGGAACGATTGTATTGATCAAAAACCCTTCTAACGGAAAAGCAATCTATGCGAAAGTGTTGGGGGGTGTGGAAGAAACAAGTCCCGGCAGTGGATTGATGTTCAGGATCAGTAATGCAGCTGCATCTCAATTAGGCATCAGTGCTGAGAAGTTTAATGCAGAGTTGGCTTGGGGGAAATAGAGCTAAGAGTTCAAAAGAGGGAAAGAAGAAGAAAAAGGAAAACATAAAATAAAAAAAGAAAGGCAACATTAAACAATGTTGCCTTTCTCTTTAATCTCTTTACACTTTTTTGAACTTTTAGCCCCATTAACTAAATCTATATCCTCTCAGAAAATCATCAATCAGCATTTTCTTTTTTCCTTCAAGTTGAATTTCGAGAAGGTGCACATAACCATCGCTACAGGCAAATTTTAAATAGCTTTTGCCATCCGTCACAAATTCAGCAGGAAGTCTTTGCGTAGTAATCTCTTTTTTACTTCTGTAGATCTTCAGCATTTTATCATGCAGTATTGTAAAGGCTCCTGGAAAAGGAGAGAGGCCACGGATAAGATTATGTACTTCTTCAACTGTTTTACTGAAATCAATCTTACAGGTCTCCGTAAAAATCTTTGGTGCATGTTTTAATACTGCCGACTCACTACTCACTACTGACGATTGTGTTTTCTCAACAAGTGTTTTATTAATCAAACCTTCAACCGTTTTCACCAGCAGCTTTGCTCCAACTTCTTTCATATGATCATGTACTTCACCAGTTGTATCATCTTCGCCAATGGAGAAAGATTCCTGCAACAGAATATCGCCTGTATCAATTTCATGTTTGAGTTTGAACGTGGTAACGCCGGTTTCTTTTTCTCCATTGATTACCGCCCAGTTAATAGGAGCTGCACCACGGTATTGCGGCAATAAACTTCCATGTACATTCACTGTTCCCATAGGCGGCATATTCCATACCACTTCAGGTAACATGCGGAAAGCAACAACGATTTGCAGATCGGCTTTCAGTGATTTTAATTCTTCTATGAACTCAGGGTTCTTTAATTTCTCAGGCTGAAGAATGTGCAGGTTCTGTTCAACGGCATATTTCTTAACGGCACTTTCATTCATCTTCATACCACGGCCTGCCGGTTTATCAGGTGCTGTAACAACTCCAACGATGTTGTACCCTGCATTCACCAAAGCATCTAAAGATGCAACAGCAAACTCAGGAGTTCCCATAAATATAATTCGTAACAATTGGTTCTTTTCCATCGCTGCGAAGGTAGTAAACCGGTGGATAAGAGTTTAGGTTTCACGCAAAGCCGCTAAGGAGCGCTGAGAATTTGCCGGGCATGGCGGCTTTGCAAACTTTGCCCCTTTGCGTGAAATCTTTGATAGCCACAGCTCCCAAATTAATTTTATCTTCGTTCAAACCCCTTGAAACTAAACGAACGATTGCATAGCCCTGACCAATTTAAACTAAATAACCAGCATGGCTATAAGGGTAGCAATACGGCACAAGACAATTTATTCTTACGACAGGTTAGTTTCTTTATCACCGCATGTATTTCGTCTGCGGCCTGCAGTACATTCCAGAACTCCCATTGAATCTTATTCTTTTAAGGTAGAACCCAAAGATCATTTCATTAACTGGCAGCAAGACCCCTTTGGTAATTACCAGGCTCGGGTGGTGTTTCCTGAAAAGGCCACCCAACTTAAAATCGAAGTGGAAGTAATTGCCAATTTGGTAAGCATCAATCCCTTTGATTTTTTTGTAGAAGAGTATGCAGAAAATTATCCATTTACTTACCAGGGCGAATTGCCTAAAGAGCTCATTCCTTATTTAGAAAAAAAAGAGAGTGGCCCTAAGCTGATGCAATTATTAAGTGAAATTGATAAAAGCAAAAAAACCATCAATGATTTTTTGGTGTACCTAAACCAAAAATTAAACAAACTCATTAATTATTCCATTCGCATGGAAGTGGGTGTACAAACCTGCGAAGAAACATTAGAAAAAAAATTAGGTTCCTGCCGTGATACGGCATGGCTGTTTGTACAGTTGCTTCGCCATTTAGGATTGGCATCCCGTTTTGTATCCGGTTATTTAGTGCAGTTATCAGCTGATGAAAAATCATTGGACGGCCCATCAGGTCCTGAAAATGATTTTACTGATTTGCATGCATGGGTAGAAGTATATATTCCCGGCGCAGGATGGATTGGACTGGATGCTACCTCCGGTTTGTTTGCCGGCGAAGGACATATACCACTGGCTTGCACACCCGATTATGCAAGTGCCGCACCTGTAGTTGGTGCTACCGATAAATGCGAAGTAAGTTTTGAATTTGAAAATTCAGTAACAAGAATTTATGAAGATCCACGTGTAACAAAACCTTTCACCGAACAGCAATGGATAGAGATCAATACGATTGGGGAACAGGTGGATAAAGACTTAGATGCAGGCGATGTACGTATGACGATGGGTGGTGAACCTACTTTTGTTTCCATTGATGATATGGAATCGGCACAATGGAATACCGCTGCTGATGGAAAAGAAAAAAGAGAATTATCACATGATCTTATTTTCAGATTAAGAGAAAAATTTGGACCCGGTGGATTGATTCATTACGGGCAGGGTAAATGGTATCCCGGTGAACCATTGCCAAGATGGCAATATGGTTTGTTCTGGCGCAAAGATGGTTTTCCTGTTTGGAAAAATCTTGATTTGATTGCTCATGAAAAAACCAAAAAGAAATATACAATCAAAGATGCCGACGCATTTACACAGGAACTCGCCAGGCATTTGGCAGTAAGTTTGGATAATATCAGCCCTGCTTATGAAGATGCATTTTATTTTTTATGGACCGAAGGAAAAATGCCTGCCAATGTTGATCCGTTAAAAGCAAATTTAAAAGACCCATTAGAGCGCCGCACTTTAGCACAGCTGCTTAACCAGGGACTCGACGAACCTGTTGGCTATGTAATACCGCTGCGCTGGAATTACTGGGACGATAAATGGCTGAGCTGCAAATGGGTGTTTAACCGGGAGCATTTGTTTTTAATACCCGGCAATTCTCCTGTCGGTTTACGCTTACCGTTAGAGTCGTTGCCGGTAGTACCCAAAGCCAGTATACCGTATAAAGTAGAACGCAGTTTGTTTGAAGAATTGCCGGAACTGGAAGATTTTCATAAAGCCATATTATGGCGCTACGGTAAAGTATTTACCAATACTGAACCCATAACAAAACTTGTGGGGGAGAATAAAGAAAAATTTGAAAAGAGAAAAGCAGGAGAAAAAAAGAAAGCCGAAGAGAAAGAGCCGGAGACAGCAATCACTCATGAAATTGAAACTATCCGCATGGCATTAAGTGTGGAAGTAAGGAATGGCGTGATCTATATTTTTCTGCCACCGATGGATTATGTGGAGCACTACTTCGATATGGTCGCTTCTATTGAAAGCACAGCGGCCAAATTAAAAATGCAGGTGCGTATCGAAGGCTACGAACCACCACGTGATAACAGGGTTGAGCGTATGGTTATATCACCGGATCCCGGCGTGATAGAGGTAAATATTCATCCTGCAAAAAACTGGAAAGAACTGTTAAGCAATACAGATACATTATACGAACAGGCAAGATTATCACGACTTGGCACTGAAAAATTTATGCTCGATGGCCGCCATACTGGAACTGGTGGCGGTAATCATATTACCATTGGCGCTGCAAAACCTGCTGATAGTCCGTTGCTGCGCCGCCCCGATTTGTTGCGGAGTCTTATAACATTCTGGCAACATCATCCCGGTTTATCGTATTTGTTTTCGGGAAGTTTTATTGGTCCTACCAGCCAGGCTCCACGATTTGATGAAGGCTTTGAAGATCGTTTGTATGAAATGGAAATTGCCTTTAGCCAGGTACCTGAAAAAGGGTTTATTCCTTTTTGGGTAACAGACAGAATATTCCGGCATTTGTTAACTGATATTACAGGCAATACGCACCGTTCTGAATTTTGTATTGATAAATTATATTCACCCGATTCTTCTTCGGGAAGATTGGGCATTTTAGAGTTCCGTGCATTTGATATGCCACCGCATAAGCAAATGAGCTTATTGCAAATGCTGCTTATACGGGCACTGATAGCCGCATTCTGGAAAAAACCTTACAAACATAAACTGGTACGATGGGGCACAAGTCTCTATGATAAATATTTGCTGCCGCATTATGTGCAGCAGGACATGGCCGATGTGGTAGAATATTTAAACCTGGCAGGTTATGCATTTGATATTAACTGGTTCAAACCATTTTCGAATTCCGTTTTCCGCATTACGGCTCAGTTACAGTAAAAGATATTAAAATGGAACTGCGTATGGGCATTGAACCCTGGCATGTACTCGGCGAAGAAATGAGCAGCTCCGGAACAGCACGTTTTGTAGACAGTTCATTAGAAAGAGTGCAGGTGAAACTTTCAGGCATCAACGATAACCGATACATTTTACTTTGTGGTGGAGTTCGTGTACCGCTTACAGCAACAGGTGTAAAAGGCGAGTATGTTTGCGGCATCCGTTACCGTGCATGGCAACCAC
>JBEBHT010000113.1:0-11112 GCA_040081135.1 Lacibacter sp.
ATTTGTTTCTGCCGGTGCTTCTGATATGTTTGATTATACCGGAACATTTAACCGCTACACATATGGACTGATGATCAACCATACAATAGGTAATGCTTCCGGCTTTGGAAAAATTGCTGTACAGGCTGCTTACTATGCACAAAGTGGTACAAACCGTGATGGCGTTAAAATGAAAAATGCGTATCACTATACAGTTTCTGCAACGTATCAGAAAGGGAAAATAAGTTTCACCCCTGGTTTTGATGTGCTGAGTGGAAATGATGCTGCTACATCGAGTGATGAAAAATTTGATCCATTGTACGGCACTCCGCACCGTCATTGGGGCTTTATGGATTATTTCTATGTAGGAACAGGTTCACCCGCAGGCGGATTAAAAAATCCTTACCTGAAATTTAAATATGCTGGAAATGTATTGACAGCTGGAGTTGATTTTCATCTTTTCTCTATTGACAAAGACATGAAAAAAGCAGATGCAACATTGATTGATAAAAACCTGGGCAATGAAATTGATTTACTGATCAACTATAACATGAACAAGTTTACCAATATAGAATTGGGTTATTCAGTTATGAATGCAACAAAGAGCATGGCTTTTGCCAAAGGGCAGGCAACTAGTGATGCTGCGGCAGATACCTATAGAAAAACAGGAAACTGGTTTTATGCAATGATCCGGTTTACACCTGATTTTTTCTATACAAAGCCAGTGGCCATTAAACAGTAATAAGTGACAGTGACAATTTAACCCAGTTATTAAAACTTACAACAATGAAATCAATCATAACAAAAGCAATACTTTTTTTAACACTTACCTGTTTACTCACCGGTGTTACTTCTTTTAAAATACATACAGCATCCCGGAAAATTAAACTGGGGTTTATTTCTCTCACCGATTGTGCCCCGCTCGTAGTAGCAAAAGAATTGGGGCTCTTTGCAAAATACGGAGTAGATGTTGAGCTGGAGAAAGAAGCATCATGGGCAGTAGTAAGAGACAAAATATTAAACGGAGAAATTGATGGTGCACATTGTTTATTCTCAATGCCTTTTTCAGTGTACACTGGTATTGGCGGTAAAGCAGGAAGTGAAATGAAAATTGCAATGGTGCTCAACAACAATGGTCAGGCAATTACTTTATCAAAAGATTTCTGTAGCCTGGTTGGGTTTAAAGAAGTGAATAAAGCAGCAGGGGCTGTAAAAAATGTACAGGGTCGTAAGGAAGTAACATTTGCAATGACCTTCCCCGGCGGTACACATGATATATGGTTACGCAACTGGTTGGCAGCTGCCGGTATAAATCAGAAATCTGTAAGCATTATTACCATTCCTCCTCCGCAAATGGTAGCGAATATGAGAGTGGATAATATGGAAGGGTTTAGTGTTGGTGAACCATGGAATGGTGTGGCTGCTGCGCAGAATATTGGCTTTACACATATATCATCACAGGACATCTGGAAAAATCACCCGGAAAAAGCTTTAGTAGTTAACTCAGCATTTGCAGCTAACAGCCGGGAAGATTTAAAGAAAGTAATGAAGGCAATTATTGAAGCCTGTAAATGGCTTGATGTAATGGGCAACCGTTCTAAGGCAGCTACATGGCTCACTAAACCTAATTATGTAAATGCACCTATGCAGGTAATTGAAGCAAGATTAAAAGGTTCTTATGATCTGGGATGTGAATTGGGTGTACAAAAGTACAAGGATGATTACATGACTTTTTATAACAATGGTATTGTGAACATGCCCAGAAAATCACATGCTATCTGGTTTATGGCTCAGTTTGTAAGGTTTGGGTATTTAAAAACCGAACCGGCTTATAAAGCCATTGCTGAAAAATTGGTACTGGACGATCTGTATGCTGAAGTAGCGAAAGAAATGGGTGTTCCGATGCAGCCGGAAATGCAGACGTTTAAAACAACTTACGATGTACCGTTTGATCCAAACAATCCTTCTGTATACCTGAAGACAACAAAAAGATAACATGTATCGAAAAAAAATAAAATTATTCTTCATGAAAAAAATATTCACAATAAAAACATTGTTATCAGTTGTATACTTTGCTGCGGGGCTTTTATTAGTGGGAGGTATATGGGAATTAATTTCTCTGTTTACGAAAAATGAAATACCCAACCCACGGATGACCTGGATCACTTTTAAGGAAGTGATGCAAAACCCGATGCAGAACGAACCGGATGTAAAAGGAATAGGTACTAAACTGCTGAGTTCACTTGCAAGGGTAGGTATTGGTTTCGGTTTGGGAAGCATAATAGCAATACCATTAGGTTTATTAATGGGTTCAAGCAAAACAATAATGGCTATTGTAAATCCCATTGTTCAGATACTTCGTCCTGTTTCACCATTAGCATGGTTTCCATTGGGACTGGCGATTTTTAAAGATTCACCTGCCGCCAGCATCTTTATGATTTTTATCTGTTCACTCTGGCCAACAGTTATCAATACCGCATTTGGTGTTTCGGCAATACCGCAGGACCACAAAAATGTTGGGACAGCTTTTGGTTTTTCAAAGTGGAAGTATCTAACGAAAATAATGTTGCCGTTTACTTTGCCGCATATACTTACAGGATTGCGTTTGGCAATTGGCGTGGCATGGATGGTCATTGTTGCAGGTGAAATGTTATCGGGTGGTATAGGTCTTGGATATTTTGTTTGGGAGGAAGGGTTTAATGGTGGAAGTGTTGCCAAGATTATTGTAGCCATCATTATTATCGGAATTGTAGGATTAATACTGGATAAATTATTTATGGCATTGCAAAAGAAATTCAGCTATGCTGTATAAGCAATCATTTAAAACAATCAAACTGATTATATGAAAACTTCATCAATGGCCGCAGAATCAACAGTGGAAGTGAGCAATGTTACTTCAGAGAACTTATTGAAGCCTGTATATAATGCAGGAAAAAGCATTGAGATCGAAAACGTAACAGTGAGTTTTAAAACACCGAAAGGTATTTACACAGCCGTTAAGGATATTTCATTAAGTGTAAAGAAAGGGGAAATCATTTGCCTGATAGGTCATTCAGGTTGCGGCAAATCAACTTTAATGGGTACCATCAGCGGAATGGTTAAACCAAGCAGCGGTGTTGTAAGAGCAAACGGTAACGAAGTTGAAAAACCCGGACCTGACAGAGGGATTGTTTTTCAGAATTATTCCCTGCTTCCCTGGTTAACGGTGTATCAGAATATTTATGAAGCAGTAGATTCTGCAATAAAACATAAAACAGCTGCACAAAAGAAAGAGCTGGTGATCAATAACCTGAAAATGGTAAAACTGTATGATCATAAAGACAAACTGCCCGGCCAGTTGTCTGGCGGTATGAAACAACGTGTAGCTATTGCAAGAGCATTTGCTATCAATCCTTCTATTTTATTACTTGACGAGCCGTTTGGCGCATTAGATGCTTTAACAAAAAGCAGTATGCATGTTGAGTTATTAAAACTCTGGAACCTCGATAACCGGGAAAAGACCATAGTAATGGTAACACATGATATTGAAGAGGCAATATTCCTGAGCGATCGTGTTGTGGTGATGAATAACGGGCCAGAGGCAACCATTAAGGAAATTGTTGATGTGCCATTACCAAGACCACGCAATAAAAAAGATATCGTGCATGATGAAGTTTATATGACCATTCATGATAAACTGATGAACCTCCTGATTGATAAGTTTTCAATTGATGACATCGTTTAAATTAATAAATCTTAAATCAGTTCAATGCAACAAACAACAGCAGCACAACCATTAGGCAGATTAAATATTTTTTCACTGAAAGGAGTTCAGATGAAAACCTTTCATATTACCTGGCTCACTTTCTTCTTTTGTTTTTTTGCCTGGTTTGGCATGGCACCGTTAATGAAGATAGCCAGGGAACAGTTGCATTTAACAAAAGATCAGATTGGGAATATCCAGATCGCTTCAGTGTCTGCTACAATTGTTGCCCGTTTAATTATCGGAAGGCTGATTGATAAATATGGCCCACGCATTATTTACACATGGCTGCTGGTACTGTGTGCTATTCCTGTATTGTTGATTGGTACCAGTCATTCCTACACTTCGTTTCTATTATTCCGTTTGGCAATTGGTGTTATTGGTGCATCCTTTGTAATTACACAGTTTCATACATCAGTAATGTTTGCACCGAATATAAAAGGTACTGCTAATGCTACTGCCGGAGGCTTTGGTAATGCTGGTGGTGGTGCAGCTAATTTTTTTATGCCATTGATTGCATCAGCTTTTACAGCATTGGGTTTTTGCAGCAGGGAAGACAGCTGGCGGTATGCAATGATTTTCCCCGGTGTAATGCTGCTTGTATGTGCTTTCCTGTATTATAAGGTTACCAAAGACACACCTGCAGGAGATTATAAAGAAATTGGTTATAAGGTTGATGATAAAAAAAATACATTCCTGATTGCAGTAAAAGATTATCGCACATGGATCCTGACGATTGCTTATGCTGCCTGCTTTGGTGTTGAAATTACGGTTGACAATTTTGCACCAATATTTTTTACTGATTCCTTTGGCGCTTCAATAGCTGTTGCAGGTATGGCTGCGGGTATCTTTGGATGGATTAATATTTTTGCACGACCGATGGGTGGTATTGTAGCCGACAAAATTGGAAAAGTGTGGGGCTTCGACGGCAAATCATTTTTATTAGCCACTTTATTATTGCTGGAAGGGATTGGTATCATCTGGTTTGCTAAATCGGGCAACCTTGGCATGGCAATTTTTCTCATGTTCTTTTTTGGTCTCAGTTTAAAAATGGCGAACGGCGCAACATACAGTCTTGTGCCGTTCATCAGCCCTGTTGCTGTAGGTAGTGTTGCAGGTATTGTTGGCGCCGGTGGTAATATCGGTGCTATGCTTATTGCTTTTATGTTTAAAGCAAAAGCAGTAAATGTAACAAAGGAAGTAATTGAAAACGGAATAGCCACAACGAAAACAGTGATTGATTATACTGCAGCATTTGCATTGCTGGGATATATCATTTTAGGAATTGGTGTTGCCGTTTTTATTTTCAGAACAATAACTGCAAAAAAAGGCACCAGTATTAAAGACCTGGTTGTTGTTCCCGTTGAAGCAAAAGCATAACTAAATTAAATAAAAACGAAAAACCAGTATTGGATAAGTCGGGTAAAATAAACGGTCAATCATCAGTTAACCAGAATCATGGTTTTAAAACCACCTGCTGTTATTGCGGGGTTGGTTGCGGTATTGTTGTAAACAAAGATGAACAGGGACGCATTTCTGTTGAAGGCGATAAAGATCATCCTGTAAATAAAGGAATGCTTTGTTCTAAAGGGATGAATCTTCATTATACAGTAAACGATCAAACAGATCGTTTACTGTATCCCGAAATGCGTTACAGCCGCAGTCAGCCACGGCAAAGAGTTTCATGGGATACTGCTTTGGAACGCACAGCTGCAGTCTTTAAAACATTTATTGAAAAGTATGGCCCCGACTCGGTTGCTTTTTATGCATCGGGCCAGTGTTTAACGGAAGAGTATTATGTAGTAAATAAACTCATCAAAGGATTTATCGGCAGTAATAATATTGATACGAATTCAAGATTATGTATGAGCTCGGCAGTGGTTGGTTATAAAATGAGTTTGGGCGAAGACAGTGTGCCGGTTAGTTATGATGATCTTGAACTGGCCGATTGTATTTTTGTTGCTGGCGCTAATCCTGCATGGTGCCATCCAATTTTGTGGAGAAGGGTGGAAGCGGCAAGAGAAACAAATCCTGATCTGAAAATCATTGTAAGTGATCCACGCAAAACACAAAGCTGTTCTATGGCGAATGTGCATTTGCAGTTAAATCCGGGAACAGATGTTACACTTCATCATGCCATTGGCAGATGCCTGATTGAAGAAGGACAAATTGATTTTGATTTTATCACTGATCACACAAATGGATTTGAGCAATACAGGAAAACAGTATTCGAACGTACTTTAGAAGAGGCTGCTGCAATTTGTGGAGTAAGCGAAGATGATATCCGTTTAGCTGCATCATTTATCGGTAATGCAAAAGGGTTTATTACCATGTGGACGATGGGATTAAATCAAAGTGTGATTGGAGTAAATAAAAATCTTTCACTCATTAACCTGAATTTAATAACCGGACATATTGGTAAACCCGGTTCAGGACCTTTTTCCTTAACAGGCCAGCCAAATGCAATGGGAGGAAGAGAAGTAGGTGGCCTGTCAAATCTTTTGCCGGCACATCGGGATCTGTTAAACGAAACAGACAGAAATGATGTAGAAAAATTCTGGCAGATTCCATTGGGAACTATTCAACCCAAACCCGGCTTAACAGCAACAGAAATGTTTGATGCATTGAATGATGGCAAGCTGAAAGCTATCTGGATTTTGTGTACTAACCCATTGATCAGTTTACCCGATGTACGCAAAGCAGAAGAGGGATTGAAGAAGGCGAAGTTTGTAGTTGTGCAGGATGTAACAAATAAACTTGAAACCCTGCCTTATGCTGATGTGGTATTACCTGCTGCTGCATGGGCCGAAAAAGAAGGCACCATGACCAATGCCGGCCGTTACATTTCTCATCTTTCCAAAATTAATGAGGCGCCCGGTGAAGCACTAGCCGATGCAGAGATCATTTGCCGCTTTGCAAAAAAAATGGGCTATCATGGATTCAACTTTAAAAATGCTGCAGCAATCTATGCTGAACATGCAGCATTAACAAAAGGAACAACCATTGATATCAGTGATCTTAATTATGAAATACTGAAAGAAAAAAGATCTGTACAATGGCCTTATAAGAATCAATACGGAAAAAACGCAAAGGCAAATCATGGCACTCCAAGATTGTTTGCTGACAAAAAATTTCATACCCCATCTAAAAAAGCGAATATTCATTCTTTTGATGATCAAAACCAAAGTGAAGCCCTTACCAAAATACATCCGCTGATTCTTACAACAGGGCGTATCCGTGATCAATGGCATACACGCAGTAAAACGGGCAGGGTTAACAAACTCAATCAGCATATCAGTGAATCATTCCTTGAAATACATCCTACAGATGCATTTATCCGGCGCATCAAAGAAGGCGATGTTGTGGAAGTATTTAATACAAGAGGAAATGTAAGAGTAAAAGCAAAACTTACAGAAGATATAAAACAGGGAGTTGTGTTTATGCCCATGCACTGGGGTAAAATTTTAAACAGTGATCTCAACCGTGCCAATAATCTCACCAACAACCTGGTTGATCCTAAAAGCAAGGAACCGGATTTTAAATTCAGTGCAGTTGAAGTTGTGCTGTACAAAAAAGCCAAACAGAAAATTATTGTTGTTGGTGCCGGTGCCGGGGCATGTGGTTTTGTAAAAAGTTATCGTGCATTAAATACGGATGATGAAATAGAGATTTTCAGCAAAGAGAATTTTCCTTTTTATAACCGGGTGTTATTGCCTGATTATATCAGTGGCGCATTGCCCTGGCATAACCTGATTAAAATGACGGATGATGAAGAGACAGGCTTTCGTATAAAATTGCACAGAGGTGTAAGTATTGAACATATTGACAGGGGAAATAAAACAGTAACAGACAGTAATGGAGTTTCACATCAGTATGATGTGTTATTGATGGCAACCGGAAGCCGTGCATTTATGCTAAAGGATGTTCCTTCAATTCAAGGAATCTTTACAATGCGCAGCCGCACTGATGCAGATAATTTTAAACATCATGTTGATGCTGTCAACGGAAAAGTAGTAATTGTGGGTGGTGGTTTACTGGGAATAGAACTGGCCGCTTCATTACGTGAAGTAAATGTGGAGGTAACGATCATTCAGCGTATTTCCCGGTTGATGGACAGGCAACTGGATCCATTGGGCAGTCAACTGCTGCACGAAGAATTAGTGAACAAAGGCATTGATATATTTTACAATGACGAGATTGACCGCTTTCTTGGTGAAAGGGAAATTACCGGTGTACGCTTAAAGAGCGGTTTAATGATCAGTTGCCAGGCAGTGGTTATTGCAATTGGTACGGTACCTAATATTGAAATAGCAAAGGCGGCCGGTGTTGAATGTAAACGTGGTGTGGTGGTTGATGAATATCTGCGTACCAGCGATGAAAATATTTTTGCCATTGGAGAAATTGCTGAGTTTAAAGGTTTCTTATATGGCATTACTGCAGCTGCTGAACAGCAGGCGGAAATTGTTGCAAAATATTTATGCGGCGATATTTCGAAATACTATAATGGGTCACTGTTGATGAATATTTTGAAAATGCACGGCACCGAACTGTGTTCACTTGGTTTGGCAGAAGTGCCCGGTAATGATCCTTCCTATGAAGAAATTATTTTTATTGATAAAGCAAAACGCTATTATAAAAAATGTATCGTTCATAATGATAAACTGGTTGGAGCTATTTTAATTGGTGATAAGAGTGAGTTTCTTGAATTCCGCAACCTCATTGAAAATAAAATGGAGCTGAGTGAAAAGAGGTTACAGTTATTACGCAGTGGTAAAGCAGCAGAGCCTGTCATCGGGAAATTAATTTGCAGTTGTAATAATGTGGGAGAGGGAAACCTTATTAATAAAATTAAAGAAGGATGCAAAGATCATTTGCAATTGTGCCAGTTAACAGGAGCCGGAATGGGTTGTGGCAGTTGCAGACCTGAAGTGAAAACAATTCTTGAAAACTGTTTAGTAAAAAATGCAACAGAAAAAGTACTGGTAGAAAAATGAAAAGCAGTTCAACGATAATGATCAATTTTCGTGGTGGTATTATATCGCCCGGTGATCTGTACAATATATTGGTTGCATCAACCAGGGCAGGAATCCGCTATGTGAGTTTTGGTTTGCGTCAGCAATTGATCATTACTGTAAGCGATGAAAGCAGGTCTGTATTATTAAATGAGCTTGATGCAATTGGTATTAAATATGAAGCAGGTAATGAACAGTTTCCGAATATCGTAAGCTCTTACCCGGCCGAAGAGATTTTTATCAACAATACCTGGCTCAGTGAAGGTGTGTACAAAGATATTTTCGATGGCATGGACTACAAACCACAACTTAAGATCAATGTATCTGACAATAATCAGAGTTTTACTCCTATGCTTACAGGTAATATCAACTGGGTTGCATCCAATGATTCACTGCACTTCTGGCACCTGTTTATCCGCTTTCCAAAAACCAATACCATTTATGAATGGTCGGAAATGGTGTACACAAATGACGTAGCAAATGTTTCTAAGGAAATTGAAGAGCTCATCCTGGAAAACCGCCCGCTGTTTTATGATAACAAAGATGCCAGGGGCGAAGACCTGATGAATCTTGTTCAGAGCGACCGTTACATTACTAAGCCGGCTGAAAAAAATCTGCAGCTGCCTTTTTTTAACCTGCCTTATTACGAAGGGTTAAACAGGTATAACAATAATAAATACTGGCTGGGTGTTTATCGCAGAGATGAATTATTTAATGTTGATTTTCTGAAAGAGTTAAGTCTTCTTTGTCTTGAAACCAAGATTGGTCAGTTATGCTCTACTCCCTGGAAAAGTATTATTGTAAAGGGAATTGATGAAAGCGATAAAGTAAAATGGAGCAGCTTACTGGAAAAGTACCAGCTGAATATGCGGCATGCGGCCAATGAATTAAATTTCCAGGTAGAAGATAATTGTAGTGAAGGCCTGCAGCTGAAAAATTATATTGTTAAACAATTTAATGATGAAGATACCCGAACTTTTGGTATCTGTATTGGAATCAAAACAAGAGTAAAGAGTGAGGTGTTCAGCAGTATACTGGTGAAACGAAAACCGTTATTGAAAATATTCGGCTGGGGTCTCTTTCATGTGTATGATATCCTTTGTGCAGAAGATTTTAATCCCAACGAACGTA
Source organism: Lacibacter sp. (assembly GCA_040081135.1). Classification (GTDB taxonomy): domain Bacteria; phylum Bacteroidota; class Bacteroidia; order Chitinophagales; family Chitinophagaceae; genus Lacibacter. The sequence goes on from JBEBHT010000113.1 coordinate 9,865, forward strand.
CAGGTTTTGTTTTCAGCAGTAACAATCCGAAGTTTTTACTGGCAGAACAATTACACCGTTCCATCCTTGCTTTTCAGCAAAACCGTGTAGGCAAAACCAAAGCTGCTCAAAAAATTAATCCGGTAAAAAAGGAAGCAGAAAAGAAAGCAATTGCAGCCTATGTGCATCAGTGCAGGCATTGCCTGTCAGTTTATGATGAAACGATTGGCGAACCTGAAAATAATATCAGTGCAGGTGTAAAATTTGAATCATTGCCAGATGATTATTCCTGTTCTTTATGTGAAGCAGAGAAAGATGCGTTTGTAAAAATTGAAAAATCAACATTAGGGTTACAACCCGTTTAATTCGGCGTGTGCATTAAAATTTCGGAACTGTTTTTTCTGTTCCTCTTTTAATGCAACAGTAAATACAGAAAGATGATCGAGCATAAACTTCATGCTGTGCTTTGTCAAATTGCCACTTTGCAACATCCCGAAAATAGTTGATAATCCCCTCGCAGTATAAATGGCACACAAAGGTTCCGGTTCATGATCGTTCATAAATACAAATGCATCATGATCGGGATTTTGTTTGCAGAGTGTATAAAGTTCTTTGAGTAAAGCTGGTTCTATCAGCGGCATATCGCAGGCAAATACAAATAAATCTTCACCGGGATATTGCAGGTGACTGCTTAATACACCAAGCAGTGGTCCATGCAGTTGAAGTGAAGTTGCATCAACAATTAAATCATCGGCAGTAAATACTTCTGCATAATCATTCTGCTGTTGCCTGTTAACGGAGAGTTTTACAGGAATGCCCAGCACACTCAGTTTATCAACAGCCGTTTGTGCCCATGTGTTTGCCTCCAGTTTCAACAGGCCTTTGTCGCTGCCCATTCGGGAGCTTTGTCCGCCACATAAAATAATTCCTGTCATAGGAGTTAAAGAGAACTTTGATGATGAGGCTTGGTGTCAGCATGACCTAAACTTTTCCCCGGACTTACATGATCTCTTACGAGTTGTTTCAGTTCTTTTATTTCGGGAAAGCCACCATAGGTTTTCCGGTTAAAGATCTCCTTGCCATCAATTGAAATATGAAAGTCGCCGCTTACCTCGCTTGGTTGAAGAGTTACTCCTTTCAGTTCATTTTCAAATGTGGTAAGTAATTCCTGCGCCATATATGCCGATCTTAAAAGCCAGTGGCATTTGGGACAGTATTCAATGGTAATAACAGGTTTCATTTTTTCTAATTGATAGTTAAGGATAAAAG
>JBEBHT010000114.1:0-11099 GCA_040081135.1 Lacibacter sp.
GTTGCTGCTTTGTTTATCCCAGTAAGCCTGGATATCTGCTTCCAGTGCTGCACGGAATTCAGCTTCTGTTTTAATTTCTTTTCCCGGAACTGCTTCTTTAAAGAATTCTTCGTTCAATTCTCTTTTTTCGATTAAACCAACTTTAGTGATGGTGAGTTTGAATGATTTTCCTGCCGCTTCCGACGCTTCTTTATAACCGAGGTCACTTACAACCCAGCTGCGTTCTTTTTCCTCAAATGCATCATTCAGTTCAATCACCAGTGTGTCATCTTTCTTTAGCCCCTGAAGTTTCGGACGGTAAGCTTCAGAGAAATATTTTACCAGCAATGAATTGTCTTTCTTTAATCCACCTTCAACTGCATTACCTGCTGCGTCTACTTCTTCAAAAGTGAGGTTCAGTACATTGTCATCGCTGCTTACGGTTTCAGGTTCGGTCATTTTGCCGAAACGGTTTTGTAAACGCTCAATTTCTTCGTTTACCATTTCGGGAGTTGCTTTTACCCTGAAGTAAGGAGCAGAAATATTGCTTAGGTTGATTTCAAAAGCAGGTTTTAAACCAACTTCAAAATCAAAACTGTAATCAGCAGGGCTGTCCATATTAGGTTTGAAATCGCCGTTTGCCAGGGGAAGGGGCTGGGCAAAAATTTCCAGTTTCTCAGCTGCGAGGTAATCGTTTAAACCTTTTTCAATGTTACGGATCACTTCTTCCGTAAACATTCCGGGACCGTACATTTTCTTTACCATACCTGCAGGCACCATGCCTTTGCGGAAGCCGGGAATATTAGCCTGTTTACTGTACGTTTTCAGGGTTTTTTCAAACGCAGGAAAATATTCTTCTTTTGTAATTTTTACAGTGAGTTTGTCATTTAACAAACCAATGTTTTCTCTTGTAACTGTAGCCATAATTTTTTAGTTGAACGTTTCAGGTTAAAACGTTTAAAGTTGCTGATGGGAGTGTTTTACAACCTTAAACTTGAAACCTTAAACTGTTAAAAAGTCCGGATGAAGGGACTCGAACCCCCATACCTTACGGCATCAGATCCTAAGTCTGACGTGTCTACCAATTTCACCACATCCGGAAGAACTTTTGTTTAAAAACGGGCTGCAAAGGTAGGGGGTTTCAGGTATTCATTCGTGTTGGGAGGGAGCTTTTTCGTAAATTCGTGGTCCACTGGAATCGACAACGACCATACCGGCCTATACCCTTACTCCCGAACAGGAAAAAAAGGAAATCCTTCGTCACTACCGCAGTTTGTTACGATCACTCAAAACAAAACTCAAAAAAGGCGATAAGGAACTGGTACGTACTGCCTTTGAAATGGCGGCAGATGCACATAAAACTATGCGTCGCAAAAGCGGTGAACCATATATTCTGCATCCGTTATCGGTGGCACAGATTTGTGTGGAAGAAATTGGGCTGGGTGTGCGTTCAACAATTTGCGCTTTATTACATGATACGGTTGAGGATACTGATATTACGCTGGAAGATGTGGCCCGTGAATTTGGAAATGAAATTGCCAGAATCATTGACGGGCTCACAAAAATTTCTACTGTTGTTGATGCCAATTCAACACAGCAGGCAGAAAATTTTAAAAAGATATTACTGACGCTGACAGATGATCCGAGAGTGATTCTTATCAAGCTGGCAGATCGTTTGCATAATATGCGTACGCTCGACAGCATGAAGCGGGAAAAACAGTTGAAGATTTCCAGTGAAACGGTTTATATCTACGCTCCACTTGCTCACAGGTTAGGTTTGTATAATATCAAAACGGAAATGGAAGATCTTTCCATGAAGTACCTGGAGCCTGATATTTATAAAGAAATTGCCCGCAAGCTTTCAGAAACAAAACGGGAACGCAGCCGCTATATCAATGAATTCATCAAGCCCATCAAAGAAAAAATGGAAAGGGCAGGGTTTAGCAGTTTTGAAATTTACGGACGGCCCAAATCCATCCACTCCATTTCAAATAAAATAAAAAAGAAGGGTGTAAGTTTTGAAGAAGTGTATGATCTGTTTGCGATTCGTATGATCATTGATGCACCGCAGGAAAAAGAAAAAGAAGATTGCTGGAAAGCTTATTCGATTGTTACAGATATGTACACGCCCAGCCCTGAACGTTTGCGTGACTGGCTGAGTAATCCCAAGAGCAATGGTTATGAAGCCCTGCATACGACTGTAATGGGCCCTCAGGGTAAATGGGTGGAAGTGCAGATACGTACCAAACGAATGAATGAAATTGCAGAGAAGGGTTTGGCTGCGCACTGGAAGTATAAAGAAGACAGTGGCGATGAAGATCGCTTTGATAAATGGTTTCATAATATCCGTGAAGTGCTGAATAACCAGGACAGCAGTTCACTTGATTTTTTACAGGATTTCAAAAGCTCTTTTCTTGCAGAAGAAATTTATGTGTACACTCCAAAGGGTGATGTAAAAATGTTGCCGCTTGGAGCAACAGCACTTGATTTTGCATTCGGTGTACACAGTGATGTGGGCGGGAAATGTATCGGCGCCAAAGTAAATCATAAGCTGGTTCCTATTGCACATAAGCTGCGCAGTGGTGATCAGATCGAGATTATTACGAGCAGTAAACAAAGACCAAGTGAAGACTGGTTAAGTTTTGTTGTAACGGCCAAGGCGAGGAGCAAGATCAAAGATGCTCTGAAGGAAGAAAAAAGAAAGGTGGCCGATGATGGTAAATATGTGCTTCAACGCAAACTGGAACAAATGGGTGCCAGCTTTGATGTACAGAACGTGGATACATTGGTTCATTTTTATAAGGTTCCTTCGCATCTGGATCTGTATTACAGAATTGCCACAAAAAACATCGACCTTAAAGATATTAAGGAATTGCATCTGCATGGTGATAAACTGGAATTACCCAAGCCAGTAAAACCAACTATGGATCCAAAGCCGGATTATGATCCGCATAAACCAATTTCGCCCAAGGATTCAGAACTCATCATTTTTGGCGAAAGCAGCGACAGAATTGTTTATACACTGGCCAATTGCTGCAAACCAATTCCCGGCGATGATGTGTTTGGTTTTGTGTCAACTGGTAAAGGTTTGATCATTCACCGTACAAATTGCCCCAATGCTGCAAGATTGCTTTCAAATTTCGGTCACAGGGTAGTGAAAACCAAGTGGGCCAAGCACAACGAAATTTCTTTCCTCACAGGTATTAAAATCATTGGAGTGGATGATGTGGGTGTAGTGAGTAAGATCACCAGTCTTATCAGCGAGATGAGGTTGAACATTAGTGCCATCACTATTGAAGCAAAGGAAGGTGTGTTTGAAGGAAACATTAAAATCTTTGTACACGACAAAGATGAACTTGATGAAATGGTAGCCCGATTATACAAATTACCCGGTATCCAGACAGTGGAGCGGTATGATACTGAACAGTAGTTTTCCCCAACTTAATTTTTATTTCGTCTTCCCTTTCTGTTTCTCTTATTTTTGCGGCTTCAAATACCCACTCAAATTATTTTATGGTTGATGTAATTCTGGGCCTCCAATGGGGCGACGAAGGAAAAGGAAAGATCGTTGATTTTTTTGCTCCCAATTATGATGTGATTGCACGCTTCCAGGGCGGGCCAAATGCAGGACATACTTTGTATGTGAAAGGTGAAAAAGTAGTGTTGCATCAAATCCCCAGCGGAATTTTTCATAATGGCATTGTGAACTTAATCGGCAATGGTGTTGTGCTCGATCCTGTAACACTCAAAAGAGAGTGCGACAAGGTTGCTTCTATGGGAGTGGATGTAAAGAAAAATTTATTCATAGCAGAGCGTACCAACTTAATTATACCAACACACCGTGCACTGGATAAAGCAGCTGAGCTTGCAAAGGGTGATGAAAAAATCGGTTCTACTTTAAAAGGAATTGGTCCGGCATATATGGATAAAACAGGCCGCAATGCTTTACGTGTCGGTGATCTGCTCGATCCTGAATTTAATGTGCTTTACAATAAACTTCGTGCAAAGCACCAGCAACTGCTCGACAATTATAATTTTACGGAAGATATCAGTGAATGGGAAAAAGAATTCTTTGAAAGCATTGAATTTTTGAAACAACTCAATATTGTTAATGGCGAATATTTCATCAACAATAAAATTGCAGAAGGAAAACGTGTGTTAGCAGAAGGGGCACAGGGCAGTATGCTCGATGTAGATTTCGGAACCTTTCCTTTCGTGACATCATCCAATACAATCTCAGCAGGTGTAAGTACCGGTCTCGGTGTTGCGCCTAATAAAATTGGTGAAGTGATTGGTATTACCAAAGCTTACTGTACAAGAGTTGGCAGCGGTCCTTTTCCAACTGAGCTTTTTGATGCAACCGGTGATGAACTGCGTAAGATCGGAAACGAGTTTGGTGCAACAACAGGCCGTCCACGCCGTTGCGGCTGGATTGACCTGGTAGCATTGAAGTTTGCCTGTATGATCAACGGTGTTACTCAGATTGTGATGACAAAGGCAGATGTACTGGATAGTTTTACTGATCTTGAAGTTTGTACTTCCTATCTTGTAGAAGGAAAAGAGACCAAAGAGATTCCTTTTCAGATCAGTAAAGTAAAAATCGATCCTGTATATAAAGCTTTTAAGGGCTGGAGCAAACCCATTGTGGATTGTAAATCATGGGCCGATTTTCCTAAACAGATGAATTCATATCTTAATTTCATCAATGAATATCTTGGTGTTGAAGTGAAATATGTTTCTAATGGACCGGGAAGAGAGCAGATCATTTATCCATAAGGGAAAATGTTTAGAAAAAAAATATCAAAAAAGTTTGGCTAATTCAAAAACCCGTTTAAATTTTACAGCATAATCGTTGTTTAAAAATGGCAAAGTCAATTAAGAAAACCGAAGACAACTCATCTCACAAATCCGAACCGGTAAAAAAGCCTGATACCAAATCCAAAAAAAGCCAGGAAGAGGATGATGATGACGATGATGATTTTGAAATGGATGATGAACCCGTTGTGAAAAAGGGTGGTAAAGCAGTTGCGTCAAAAGGCAAAGGTAAAGCTGATGATGATGACGATGATGATGCAGGAGATGAAGAAAATGATGACTGGAACAAAGGTGAAGAGGGTGATGATTACGATCCTGACTTTGAAGAGTTTGATATACCCAAATCAAAAGGCAAGAGTGTTACAGGTGGTAAAAAGAAAGCGGCTGAAGAGGAAGATGATTTTAAAGTGGATGAAGATTTCAAAGAGTTTGATGTAATGAGCGGTGGTGATGATTTTGATGATGACGATGATGATTTTTAAAAAATTAAGTGAAAAGAAGCTTTCAATCTTTTTCAATAACAGATTTATCTGAAACAAAAAGTCAAATGTTGAGCTGGTGTAACCGGTTCAACATTTGTGCTTTTCTGGATAATCATCATTACCAGTTACCCGGCCATAGCTACGAATGTCTTGCTGGCTGCGGTGCTGTTGCATCTGTTACAGCCAATGCAGGAAATGCATTGCATGAATTACAACAGTTTCTTGATCAGCAAAACGATTGGTGCTTTGGTCATTTGGGTTATGATCTGAAAAATGAAACCGAGCAGCTGCAATCAGCACATGCCGATCAGATTGGTTTTGCTGATCTGTGTTTCTTTGTTCCGGAATATGTTTTTCAGCTGGGCGAAAAGGAAATCAGCATTGGTTCAGTGAAGAATGATCATGCAGAAGTATTTCAGCAAATCAAAATGCATTCAATTGTATCTTCTTCTCAGAAGAGTGATCTGCGGATTAAAGAACGTGTATCAAAAGAAGAATATCTCAACAGTATTCAATCTATCCGTGAGCATATTCTTCGTGGCGATTGTTATGAATTGAATTACTGTATGGAGTTCTTTGCAGAAGATGCTGTTATTGATCCGGCACAGGTGTACCAATCCCTTACAACCATTTCACCCAATCCGTTTGCAGCCTTTTATAAAACAGATAACAGTTATCTGCTTTGCGCAAGCCCTGAACGTTTTTTACGAAAGCAGGGAAGTCAGTTACTATCGCAACCCATCAAAGGAACTTTAAAGAGAGACAGAACAGATACAGCTGAAGATGAAGTGCTGAAGAATCAATTGTACAGAAGTGAAAAGGACCGAAGCGAGAATGTGATGGTGGTTGATTTAGTACGTAATGATCTCAGCCGTGTGTGCAAAGAAGGAACCGTGAAAGTGGATGAACTTTTTGCTGTGTATTCATTTCCACAGGTGCATCAAATGATTTCAACTATAAGTGGTGAAATAAAAGATGAACTTACATTTACTGATATCATCCGTGCCACATTTCCAATGGGAAGTATGACAGGTGCTCCTAAACGAAAAGTACTGCAGCTTATCAATGAGTATGAACAGACAAGACGTGGAATTTTCTCAGGTGCTGTTGGCTATATAGCTCCCAATGGTGATTTTGATTTTAATGTAGTGATCAGGAGTATTCTGTACAATGCATCCACTAATTATCTTTCTTATCTTGTTGGAAGTGGTGTTACGTTTTACAGTGATGCGGAGAAGGAGTATGAGGAGTGTATATTGAAAGCAAGTGCGATTAAAAATGTTTTGTCCTAACTCTTCTTCTTCGTCACAGGTTTCTTCTTCATCTCCGGTAATTCAGAAACTTTGGGATAAATATCTTTCATTCCCTGTTCACCATAAAAGCGCATCAGCAGCTGCACACTTTCACTTAAAATATTATAGCGGTTTTTATTAAAGACCTGCATTTTTTCTTTTGGCAGACGAAGATCAAAGGTATTATTGCCAGCAAGTACTGCATCGAAGTTGGGATTGAGTTGATTGAAATACATTAAATCAATCGTCAGATCTTTTGCCATTACAACTGAGCTGTATTTTCCTGCAATGGTCTGCACATCAATATTGGGATCTGTTTTTTCAGGTGCAAATTCAGCGGGTTTATTTTGCTGACCGTTATTTACCGAAGTTGTTACGCCACCTTTCCCTTCCATGATATAATGTGTGGCAATAAATTTCTTTACATGAGTTCTGCTTTCTGCAGGGAGATAATATTGCAGCTTCCAGAAATCACGGCTGCCGCTTTTTTTAATAGCACTGTATACACGGCCGGGTCCGCCATTATATGCGGCAATCACGAGCAACCAGTCATTCAAATCTTTATAGAGATAGGTAAGATATCTTGCTGCCGCATGTGTGCTGCGGAAATAATCTGTACGTTCATCAACCCACCCGTTCACCATCAACCCATATTCTTTAGCCGTATAAGGCATAAACTGCCAGGGGCCTCTTGCGCCAACCCAGCTTGTTGCTCCAGTACTTAAGCCTGATTCAATTACTGCAAGGTATTTTAACTCATGCGGTAATCCGTATTGCATAAGCACATTATCAATCAATGTAAAATAAGGAACACCCCAGCTTTTCATTTTCGTTAAACTTTTCCCATGACCTTCTAAATAATCCTGGATAAAACCCCATGCCTGCGGATGAATTTGTGCATCATACGATACCGCCGGGTTGAATTCTTTGTTAACGAAGAGTGTTTGAAATCCGTATTTGTCAACATTGCCCTGTGCTGTATCTGCAACAGTTCCATTGCCTGAACTGTCTTTCTGTGCAAACGCCAAAAGACAACTTCCACTAAGAAGTATGAGCAATAGAAATTTCTGCATAATAAAATTAAACTGCCTTATAAGTTTTCAACCATTCGTTGCTCAGGCGCAGCAAAGATAGCTCATCAAAATGCTTTGTCATCAGTTGAAGGCCAAACGGTAACCCGTTGCTGTGCTGAAAGAGGGGAATAGAGATGGCGGGGATACCAACCAGGTTGGCATAAACAGTGTAAATATCTGCCAGGTACATTTCAATCGGGTTACTGCTTTTTTCACCTATCTTAAATGCAGTTGAAGGAGATACCGGCATCAGCAAAACATCTACCTCGTTGAATACCAGTTTTGTTTCATTGTAGAGCTTACGTCTTACCTGTTGTGCTTTTGTATAATAGGCATCATAGTAACCGGCACTTAATACAAAAGTTCCGAGCATGATGCGTCGTTGTACTTCTTTACCAAAACCATCGGAACGGTTGGCCGAGTAAAATTCTGTTAATTCTTCTTTTACCGGTGTTGATTGCGGTCCGTAACGAACTCCATCAAAACGGGAGAGATTACTGCTGGCTTCAGCAGTAGTTAAAATATAATAAGCAGGAACAATATAATCGATGAGATCAAAATCAAGTTCTTTTACTTCATAGCCATCTTTTTTTAACTGGCTGATGAGGTTAACATGAGCTGATTTAATTTCTGCATCCAATCCTTCATGTTCTAATGTTTGTTTGAAATAACCAAGAACAGGTTTGGTTGTTTTTGGCTGATTTAATTCTGCAGCATAATCAGGAACAGGCAATGATGAAACAGTACTGTCAAAATCATCAGCACCTGCAATAACAGATAAAACCAAAGCAACATCCTCTACACTGTTTGCTAATGCACCAATCTGATCAAAGCTTGAACCGTAAGCAATCAAACCATGACGGCTGATTCTTCCATAACTTGGCTTCATACCAACTACACCACAAAAATCTGCTGGTTGACGAACAGAACCACCGGTATCGCTGCCTAAACTAATCATGCAAAGGTTCGCCTGAACTGCAACTGCTGAGCCTCCCGATGAACCACCCGGTACACGTTCCTGATCAATTAAATTCTTGACTGCGCCGTACGATGAATTTTCGTTACTGCTGCCCATGGCAAATTCATCACAGTTATTCGTGCCAATGATAATGGCATCTTCTGCCAGTAAGCGTTCAACAGCTGTTGAATTAAAAATGGAATGAAAACCTTTGAGAATTTTTGATGCAGCAGAAACAGGATGCTGCTTAAATGCAATTACATCTTTAATGGTGAAAACAACGCCATGCAGTTTGCCGGTTGTTTTACCTGCTTTACGCTGTTCATCCAATTGAGCGGCTCTTTGCTTTGCTTCTTCATCAAAACAATGAACAAGCGCATTTAAACCCTTATGCAATTTTATCTGTGACAAATAATAATCAACTGCCTCTTTGCAGGAAGTTTTATTCGTCAGCAGGCTTTCATGATAATCCTTTATGGTTGCAAATGGATACAAATAGCTACGCAGCTTCAATCAGTGAAGTAGTGGAAATAATGATAGAAATAATTACTTGGGTTGCTGGGTATCGTTTGTGCTGTCTTCGATTTCTTTACGCACATTACTTTTAGCATCATTGAACTCACGGATACCTTTACCAAGGCCTTTCATGAGCTCTGGAATTTTGCGGCCACCAAAAAGAATCAGGATGGCAATAACAATCAGGATGATTTCCTGTGTACCAAGTACGCCGAGAAGTATGGGTTGAAAATTCATAATATTCGATTTAGTAGGAAAACAAAGTTACAGTTATTTACGAAAGGCATACGCAGAAAGATTTGCATAAAAAAACCTTCTGCTAGGAAGGTTACAATGTTTTTAACTTTATTCAGTTCAGCGGATATAGTTCTTTCCGCATTTACCAGCTTTGCCGTTAGCAGCCTGGTACGGACTGATTCCTCTGTTGCAGGACATTAATAAAAATGTAACTACTGCGAGTGCCAACAATACTTTCTTCATACCGAAACAATGATTTAAAAATTAACAATTGGGTAAAGATTGTTTCGATAGGTATGGGATTCGGTATTGTGTTGGTTCTTTTAGTATTGAATTTAAAACGTAAGATAATAGATAAAAGTATAAACCGGAAAGATTCTTTCCGGTTTTATTAAAAAAGATTCAATAAGCTTATTTAATACGCTTCTCTTTAATACGGGCACTTTTACCGCTTCTTTCACGCAGATAGAAGAGTTTTGCACGGCTTACTTTACCCACTTTGTTCAGTTCAACTGAATCAACATTGGGTGAACTGAACGGGAAAGTACGCTCAACACCTACACCATCAGAGATCTTACGTACTGTAAATGTAGCAGTTGCGCCAACACCCTGACGTTTGATCACATCGCCACGGAAGCTCTGGATACGCTCTTTACCGCCTTCAACGATTTTGTAGTTAACGGTAATATTATCACCTGCTTTAAATTTAGGATATTCCTTTTTAGCAGTTAATTGTTCATGTATAAATGCAACAGCGGCGTTCATAACTCTTAATTTTTAGGACGGCAAAGGTAGGGGGTTTTTACAGGAATTTGTTATTTGTTCTGCGGAATTTGGAAAAAAAGTTAACCTCCTAATTCCGAATCCACAATTCCTGGCTACTTCCTGATTACCTTGCCACGTTTACAGCTCTTTTTTCCCTGATTACAGTAACCTTGATCTGACCGGGATAAACCATTTCTGTTTGTATTTTCTGCGCCATTTCAAAGCTCAGTTTATCTGATTCAGCATCGGTTACTTTATCAGCCTCAACAATTACACGAAGTTCACGGCCAGCCTGGATGGCATAAGCCTTCTCAACTCCGGGATAGGTCATCGCCAGGCTTTCAAGGTCCTTGATACGCTGAAGGTACTGCTGCATGATCTCCCGACGGGCTCCCGGTCTTGCACCACTGATGGCGTCACAAGCCTGAACAATAGGAGAGATTACATACTGCATTTCCATTTCGTCGTGGTGGGCGCCGATAGCATTAACTACTGCCGGGTTTTCACCATATTTTTCAGCCAGCTTGGCACCAAGCAATGCATGACTTAATTCAGTTTCTTCATCGGGTACCTTTCCAATATCGTGTAGCAAACCGGCACGTTTAGCCAGTTTTGGATTCAGTCCAAGTTCTGCAGCCATAATTGAACAGAGATTGGCTGTTTCACGGCTATGCATCAATAAATTCTGACCATAAGATGAACGGAAACGCATACGTCCCACCATCCTGATCAGTTCTTTGTGTAAACCATGAATACCCAGTTCAATAACGGTACGTTCGCCAATTTCCATTACCTGTTCTTCCAACTGACGCTTGGTTTTCTCAACCACTTCTTCAATGCGTGCAGGGTGAATACGACCATCTGCTACCAAACGCTGTAAACTCAAACGGGCAACTTCACGGCGAAGCGGATCAAATGAAGAAAGAAGGATTGCTTCCGGAGTATCATCAACAATCAGATCAACACCTGTTGCTGCTTCAAT
>JBEBHT010000001.1:0-47049 GCA_040081135.1 Lacibacter sp.
ATGGTGGCCATGGCTGGCCCGGTGGATGACCCGGTGGCCCCATCAGCGATACACCATCACAGGTAATCAGTGCAAATAATTTATTGTGGGATTTTTTCCAGCAGTTTCAATTGCCTTAAACTTCTTCTTAGGTTATAAATAGGTACTAAAACGATTTGTACAATATTTTGGTGAAAGCATACGCTTTACTTACTGATCGTCATTTTCTTTTTTTTCCTTTCTCTTTTTATTCATATAGGCAGAAGGAAGAATATTGAATTTTGCTTTAAATGATTTGGCAAAATAATTAGGCGTTGCAAAGCCAACTGTATAAGCGATCTCCGCAATGGTCATATCACTTTTTTCCAGCAATTGTGCTGCTTTATTCAGTTTTACTGAGCGGATAAATTCAACGGGTGTTTGCCCGGTTAGTTCAAGCAGTTTACTGTATAATGTACTTCTGCTCATGCCTACATGCCGGCTCAGGGCTTCAACGGAGAGTTGTGTGTCGTTAAGATTATCTTCAATATAAAGAGCAATTTTTTGAAGCAGCTTGTTTGATGATGATTCTACTTCCACATCAGTGCCAACTATTTCCAATCTTTTACTGTAAGTATTTTGAAGAGTATTGTTGAGAACCAGCAGGTTTTTTATTTTGGCAGAAAGTATTTCAAAATTAAAAGGCTTGGTTATGTAATCATTGGCACCTGTTTCCAGTCCTTTTATCTGTTCTTTTTCGCCGGTAAAGGCCGTTAATAATATTACCGGAGTATGGCTGGTACGTTTATCATTTTTAATTTTTCTGCAAAATTCAATACCATCCATCTCAGGCATGCCAATATCACTTACAATTAGTTTTGGGTGAGCTGATAACGTTTTTTGCCAACCCTCTAAACCGTTCGTTGCTTCAATTACGTTGTACTGTGTTCGCAGATTTTCTTTAAGATAGAAACGGAAATCGTCGTTGTCTTCTACCAGTAATATCAATGGTAACAGGTTCTTATTTTGAACTGTGCCGGTGTGTTGATTTTTTTCTGAAACATTTTCTTCTTTATTTCCAGATGTTTCATTTGGTGTTGATTCTGCAGAATGTACTGTGCTGTTTTGATTAAGCGTGCTTTCTGTAAACGGGAGCAAAAGGGTAAAGGTGCTGCCTTTCCCCAGTTCGCTTTCCAGTTCAATTGTTCCCCCGTGCATTTTTACAAATTCTTTTGTAATGGATAAACCTATGCCAGTGCCACGGTTGAGTATAGACGGGTTGGTTGTGTTTTGAATAAATCTTTCGAAAATGATTTCCTTTTTATCGAAGGGAATACCAATTCCATTGTCTTTCACTTTCAAAGTAATCCAGGTAACATTACTGTCGGATGATGGGCTTTGTTTTTGAATGTCAAGATTAATGCTGCCATCTTCGGGCGTAAACTTAAAGGCATTCGACAAAAGATTAAATAAAATCCTTTCAATTTTATCGTGATCGAATTGCGTATAAAAACTGGTAACAGCAGTGGAGAAGGTGAAATTGATTTTTTTTCTTTCGGAAAGATCCTGAAATGATTCATACACTTCGTGAATAAATGAAATCAACTCTCCATTTTCTGTCTGTAGTTTTAATTCCTGTTCTTCCATTTTTCTGAAATCAAGCAATTGATTTACCAGGTTTAATAATCTTCTTCCATTGCGCTTTATCATGTTAAGCTGAGAAGAAAAAGCATTTTCCTTCTGTTCTGCAAGGATTGTTTCAACCGGCCCGAGAATAAGAGAAATGGGTGTGCGGAATTCATGGCTCAGATTTGTAAGAAATTTAATCTTCAGCTGATCCAGTTCGTGAATACGCTCAGCGTCCTTTCGCTCCTGCTCTGCACGAAACTGTTCCTGTTTCTGTATATATTTCCTTTGAATTTTCTGAATGCTTCTGTGGCGTAAGTAAATGAATAAACCCGCTATTACAAAAGCATATAAAAAGTAAGCATAGATTGTGCGCCAGAAAGGAGGATGTACAATTATTTTTATAGTTGTGCCTTCTTTCGTATTCCAAACGCCATTATTGGCACTTGCTTTTACATGAAATGTATATACTCCGGGATCAAGATTGGTATATGATGCAGAATTTGCTGCTCCAATATAGTTCCAGTCTTTATCAAACCCTTCCAGTTTATAAGCGTAGTTATTTTGTTCAGGTGTTGTGTAATTTAATCCTACAAAACTTAAAGCAAAGTTTTGCCTGTACTTCAGATCTATACGTTTTGCACTTGAAATGTTTTCTTTGATAGGGCCGTTCTCAGAAGGAAGAACAGGTTTGTTAGAAATGCGTAATTCTGTAATAAGTACTGGAGGTGCTATAATGTTTTTTTTGAGTTGTTCGGGATTGAAGTAATTAAAGCCATCAAGCCCGCCAAAAAAAAGATACCCGTTTGATGTTTTTAAGCCTGAGCCATTAATGAAATTATTATGCTGTACCCCATTATGATAGGTATAGTTTGCAAACAACTTAGTTGAAGGGTCGTATGAACTGAGACCTCTGTTTGTACTTAACCAGAGAATGCCTTTTTGATCTTCGAGTATTTTATAAATCGTGTTATTAAGTAAACCTTCCTGCTCAGAAATGACAGAGAATTGATTGGTTTGCTTGTTGAAAAGCCCAAGTCCCGCCCCCAGTGTACCTACCCATAAATTGCCTTTGTGATCCTCAAGAATTGATAAGACTTTATCGTTGGGTAGTTTGCTGTCTCCCATCATGTAAATGGTAAATTTTCCTGTTTGTGGCTGAAGCATTACCAATCCACCACCATGAGTGGCGATCCAGATATTCCCTTTTTTGTCTTCAAGTATTGCCCTGATATATGCATTTCCCGGCAGAATTTTGTCATTGGCCTGAGTTGGAGACGGCGTGTATCTTATAATTACTTTGTTTTCTTTGTTCAATACATTAATTCCTTTCCCGTTTGTGCCTATCCACTTGTTACCATACCTATCCTTTTCAATACAGAAAATTTCATTTGAATTCAGGTCATCAGGTCCATTGCCACTTGTCAGTTGCTGGTAGTTTGATGTTTCGGGATTGATAATAAACAGGCCATCAAGATATGTGGCCGCAAGCAATTCATTCTTATCAATTGCTTCTAAAGCAAGTACAACAAGCTTTCTTTTATCCGCAGGCAGTTTAGTACTGAGTTTAATTTGCTGAAATGTTTTAGTTGCCGGATTAAACAAACTTAGTCCTCCGCCGTCAGTACCTACGAAAACATTTCCATTCGGTGCTTCAGCAAATGATGTTACAATAGGTGCAAGAAGTCCCTTCTGGTCGAAGGGATTACTTTTTACCAGGTTAAAAAAGTTTAAATTTTTGTCGTACTTAATAATGCCCCCTCTATAGCTGCCGATCCAGTAAATGCCATCTTTATCAATAAGCAACGATTTAATTGTTTTTACTGTAAGGCTATGGTCATCATGGGTATCAAATTTCATTTGTAGATTTTTGCCCGTATGACTGTCTAAAATATTTAAGCCGTTTCCGGTGCCTACCCATAATTTATTATCAAAATCAACAGCCAGTGAATTTATTTCGCTGCTGGTTAAAGAGTTATTGTTGAACTCGTCGTGCCTGTAATTTAAAAATGTGCCATTTGATTGCAGTAAGCTTAATCCATTGCTGGTGCCAATCCATATTTTCTTTTGCTTGTCTTCAATAATTGCCCGTACATCATTTCCGCTGAGGCTGCTTTTGTCGTTTTGGGTATTTAAAAACTCATGTAACAGTGTTTGTGAACTGCTGTATAAATACAACCCATTGAGTGAGCCAATCCATATTTGATTTTTGCTATCCCGGAAAAGTGCAGTAACAGCTTTTGTAAACCTTTGCCCGCCTGGTAAATTGAGTCTTTCAATTTTCTTCGTTTTGGGGTCAAGTATATTTACTCCGCCATAATGACCAACCCATATTTTTCCGGATGGATCACTGCAAAAACTTAAAATAACATTATGATCTATCGAATTGGCACCCTGAAATGACGGGTAGTTTACAAAATTGTCATATGTACGGTTGTACATACTTAGCGAGCCCCCACTGGTGCCTACCCATAATCTGCCATCTCTGTCTTCATGAAGAGCTACTATATCATTTGCCTGTAAGCTATTTTTATCGTTGGGCCTGGTTCTGTAGACAGTAAAATTAGTACCATCGAATTTGTTTAACCCGTCTTCAGTTGCAAACCACATAATACCATACCTGTCTTTGAGAATAGCATTTACAGTATTTGAAGAAAGCCCGTCTTTAGTGCTTAGTGATGTAAAACTGATGTTAGTTTGGGCAAAAGAAGCAAATAAATACGGAACAGTAAGGAAGAAGGAAAGAATCAGTTTTTTAGTTATCATTTCAATGGATGCATGGTAAGGCTGTGGTGTAAAAATGCAATTTTCTTTTTATGCATCATACTATAATTTACTGATATCCGTCATAAAAAAGTCAATTGCTGAATGAATTTGGTTTGTTCAGTTTAAGAGCGGGCAACTTTTTTAAGCCTGTTTATATCAAAAAATTCTTCCATTCAACTACTTCTCTTTAGTGAAATAGAAGCAAAAAATTGTCGGGTGAATTTCAGACAAAAAAAAATTAAAAACAAAACATGAGTTTGCAAAAATGTTTTGCATTATAGATGGAACATAATCTTATTTAATTGATTTTCAATACTTTATTCTGTTTTCAAAAAAGTGTCAATAAAACATTTGTTCTATAAGTTTCAACAAAACTGCCCTCCTTTTTTTTGAGGTGAGATTACTTTTGGTTATCGAAATCAAAATTATTGAACGATGCTTGTGCCAACAAAATCTCCCCTCAGGTAACTGCAACACCAGCAAAGTGAAATATAATGAATGATGTTTATCCGTGGATTGAAAATCACGGGTATAGAATATTATTGATTATTTGAAAAAAAACGAATTGCTTATTTATCACACTTTCCCACTCACTAATTTTTCTGATATGAAAAGAAAACATGCCAATTGGTATCATTCCTGTTTTAATTCAGTTCTATTAAAAATTCCGAAGCTCCTGCTTTTGGCATTGATAGCTTTTGTATTCAGCATGCATCAGGAACTTCAGGCGCAGAATACTGGAAATATTACTGTTACCGGTAGGATAACAAACGAAAATAACGAACCTTTAAAAGGAGCCAGTATCATTGAACAGGGAACAAAAAATGCAGTTGTTGCCGGTGACAACGGTTCTTTTAGAATTGTTGTTTCCAGCTCTAAATCTGTGTTAGTGGTTAGTTATGTTAGTTACAATGCTGCATCAGTAGTGGTTGGAACAAAACATTCAGGTTTAGTCATCCAGCTTTCATCCAATGTTCAGTCAATGGAAAATGTTGTGATTGTTGGTTATGGCCGACAGAGAAAGGAAAGTGTTGTAGCCGCAGTAACCCAAACAACAGGTAAAGTACTTGAGCGTGCTGGTGGTGTTTCAAGTGTAGGTGCTGCTTTAACAGGTAATTTGCCCGGTGTAATCACTTCAGCAAGTACCGGTTTACCCGGAGGTGAAGATCCGCAGATACTTATTCGTGGCCGCAGCACTTGGAATAATACCGATCCCCTGGTGTTGGTTGATGGTGTGGAACGTTCAATAGCAAGTGTGGACATCAGTTCCGTAGAAACAATCTCTATTTTAAAAGACGCCTCTGCTACAGCGGTGTTTGGTGTTAGAGGAGCAAATGGTGTAATCCTTATTACCACCAAACGTGGTCGTTTGGGAAAACCTTCTATAAGAGCGACAGTTAATACAACTATAAAGGTGCCATCTAAATTGCCCAATAAATACGATTCTTATGATGCCCTCAGTATCAGAAATAAAACAATTG
Source organism: Lacibacter sp. (assembly GCA_040081135.1). GTDB lineage: Bacteria > Bacteroidota > Bacteroidia > Chitinophagales > Chitinophagaceae > Lacibacter. Next base: position 5,832 of record JBEBHT010000001.1, read on the forward strand.
AATATGAACTGGCTTTAAAACCTAATAGCTGGAACGATTATTTACCTGAAGCAATTTTACAGAAGTACCGCAACCCTGCAAACCTGGCTGAGGCTGAACGTTATCCGAATGTGGATTGGGCCAAAACATTGTTTAAGGAGTATGCTGTTTCGAATAATGCCAGTATCAATATTGCCGGAGGAACAAGGTTTGTGAAATACTTCTCCAGTGCAGACTTTTTGAATGAAGGGGATTTATTTAAGATTTATGATAATAAAAGGGGTTACGATCCGGGTTTTGGATATAACCGTTTGAATGTTAGAAATAATCTTGATTTTCAATTAACACCTTCTACTTTATTTAAAGTGAACCTCGCTGGTTCTTATGCTGTGAGAAAGTCACCTTGGGCTTTTTCCGGATCGGAATATGGTGCATGGATCGATGCTTATACCACAGCACCGGATGTATTTCTTCCTGTATATGATGATGGCTCTTGGGGTTTCTATCAGCCTAATGAAGGAAGGGCCGAAAACTCTGCAAGAAACCTGGCCACAAGTGGTATACAGTATAACACAACAGCCAGTATAACTACAGATTTTTCGCTGGATCAAAATTTAGACAGACTGGTAAAAGGACTGAGGTTTAATGGAAATATATCGCTTGATAACACATTTACAGAAAGTGGACGGGGTGTTAATGATTTGTACCATGATGTGCAGCGCAAATGGATAGATCCGGCAACAGGGGCTGTATTTTATAAACAAGCCTATGATGGTCTTACAGGTTTTGATTTTCAGGAAGGCATCAACTGGGCTTCAAGTGCGGGCAGTATTACATCAAATTACCGCAGACTTTTTTACCAGTTGCAACTGAACTATGCTACCACTATAGCCCGGAAGCATTATATAACAACAATGGGACTTGTAAACCGTAACCAATACGCAACAGGCAGTGAAATTCCCCGCTATCGTGAAGATTGGGTGTTTCGTGGCACTTATACATATGCCGGTAAATACACAGTAGAGTACAACGGATCTTACAATGGTTCCGAGCAATTCAGTGCAAAAAATCGCTTTGGGTTCTTTCAGTCCGGTGGTGTAAACTGGGTTGTTACCAAAGAAAAATTCATGAAAAATGTTAAGTTCCTTGACCTGTTAAAAATAAGGGCTTCATACGGGCAGATAGGATCAGATAATGTTGGTTCTGCAAGATGGCTTTATTTGTCGCAATGGGGTTATGGTGGCCGGTCCCGCCTTGGAGTAACGAACGAAGCAGCTGAGCAAAGCCCTTATGTTTGGTACCGTGAAACTTCTGTAGGAAACCCTGATGTTCAGTGGGAAAAATCAGAAAAGAAAAATATTGGTTTCGATGCAGAACTTTTCAGAGGAATATTATCAGTAAAGGGCGATCTGTTCCAGGATAATCGTACAGATATTCTGATTGCAGGAGGCAGCCGTTCCATCCCATCTTATTATGGAGCAACGGCGCCTGTAGCAAATTTGGGTAGAACAAAAACAACAGGGTATGAGTTTGAAGTGCATGTAAAATATCCATTTGCCAATAAGCTGAGAGTATGGGCAGATTTGAATATGACTCACGCAAGAAATGTTGTGATTGACAGAGATGATCCTGCATTAGCTCCGGAATATCAGAAAGCAGCAGGAAAAGAAATCGGTCAGGCTTATTCTTATGTAAGCGGTGGTTATTATAACAGTTGGGATGAGTTGTACGCAAGTACAATGTGGGATGTGAATGATGGAGCAAATGGCCAAAAGTTACCGGGTAACTATTATATCATTGATTACAACGGCGATGGTGTAATTGATGCAAAAGACAATATCCCTTATAATTATTCTTCTGCGCCCCAAAACACATACAATGCAACTTTTGGTGCAGACTGGAAAGGCTTCAGTGTATTTGTACAGTTTTATGCTGCAAACAACGTAACACGCCAGGTGGTGTTTAACAGTTTGGGTTCACAAAGCCATACTGTATATAATGAAGGCAGCTATTGGTCAAAAAATAACACCAATGCCGATGTGCCAATGCCACGCTGGCTTTCTACTCCTGCAGGGTATTATCGTGGAGATCAATATATGTACGACGGGTCGTATGTACGTTTGAAAAATGCAGAGCTCTCTTACACGTTCGAAAAAACAAGTTCCAAGGTTATTAAGAATTTCGGTATTGATAATTTACGTGTTTATCTGAATGGTAATAATCTGGCGGTTTGGTCTAAAATGCCCGACGACAGAGAATCAAACTTTGCCGGTACAGGATGGGCATCACAAGGAGCTTATCCCACAGTAAAACGATACAATTTAGGCCTGAATTTAACTTTCTAAATTTTAATCATAATGAAAAGGTTCATTCATAAAATTCTTATTATCGGTGTAGTATTTTTTACGGTAAGTGTGGTATCATGTAAGAAATACCTCGATAAATCTGCAAACTCTACCGTTTCAGAAGCAGATGCATTTAAAAACTTTACAAACTTCCAGGGTTTTACAGAAGAACTATATCACTGTATTCCTGATTTTTCGAATGCTTACTGGACCAATTCATGGAATTGGGGAGAGGACGAAATACAATCATCTGCACTTGATTTTCATTTTATCAATAAAATTGACAACGGAAATTTCTGGGGATGGCAATCAGGATTTGATGGCTGGCAGGCAGGATGGATGGATAGGAACAACACTTCAACTAATGATGACCGTTTCACAAAATCCTTATGGAAACTTTCATGGTATGGTATACGCAAAGCCAATCTGGGGCTTGAGAATCTTGACAAAATGAACGATGCCACAGAAGAAGAAAAAAACTTAATTAAAGGACAATTATTATTTTTCAGGGGTTGGTTTCATTTTCAACTGATGCAGTATTTTGGAGGCTTACCTTACATTGATCGTGTATTGCCAGGTGATGAGAAATTAACACTGCCCCGTTTAACTTACCAGGAGTGTGCTGCAAAAGCTGCTGCTGATTTTAAGGGTGCAGCTGATATTCTGCCTGTTAATTGGGATAATACAATAGCCGGAAAAAGAACGTTGGGAAAAAATGCCTTACGTATTAATAAGATTATGGCATTGGGTTATTTGGGTAAAAACAACCTTTGGGCAGCAAGTCCCTTAATGAATAATGGACCTGCCGGTAATAAGACTTATAATGCTGATTTGTGCAAGCAAGCTGCCGGAGCATTTGCAGAATTATTAAGCCTCTGTGAAGGTGGCCAGGCAACTTACAAACTGGTAGATTTTTCAAAATATTATACCAACTTTTATACTACCGGTAATAACTGGGAAATGCCGGGAAGTACTGAAGCTATCTTCAGAGGACCTTATTACGGAGCAAACAGTTCAAACTGGGGAACCAGTAAACAATATCAGCCCACCACAATTGAAGGCGGTGATGTTAAGTTTATACCAACTGCCAACTATGTTGATTATTATGGTATGGCAAATGGGTTGCCTATTACGGATATAACCCAGCCTGATGCTGAATCTGGTTATGATCCCCAGTACCCATGGAAAAGTCGTGATCCCCGTTTTTATAATGATATTGTATACGATGGTGTAAAATGTGTACAAGGCTCAATGGCTGTTTCTGATTCAATAAACCGTTATGCAAATCTTTATCATGATGGTACAAATGTAACAGCGGGAACTGGTGGTGTAGGAAGCTATCGCAGTATAGCTACTGGCAGTCGTACAGGATACCTGCTGTATAAATTTATTCCACGTACTGCCAATAAATTTGATCAGGGGTATAGTTACGATAAATCCCTCAACATACACCTTCCCTATATGCGTTTGGCTGATGTATACCTGATGTATGCTGAAGCAGTAGCGCAAGGTTATGGCTCACCACAAAGCACACAGTCAGGATATGGAAAATCTGCAGTTGATGCAATTAATGTTCTCAGAGACAGAGCTGGTGTAGGTCATGTAGCAGCCAAATTCCTTGGATCGTTGGATGCATTTATGCCGGAACTGAGACGTGAACGTGCAGTAGAACTGTCATTTGAAGGGCATCGTTTTACTGATCTGCGCCGCTGGTTATTATTAATAGAAGCACCTTACACACAAAAGAAAACAGTTTATTTCGACCGGGTTGGCGGATTCAACAGAGCCGATCCTAAGTTAAGTAAGGTTGCAAACCTGAGAGAGGCTTTGATCCTGGAAAGAAACTTTACAAGTAAACATTACTGGTTCCCGTTAAAAACAGCTGAAGTAAACATGTACCTGGAGTTTAAACAAAATCCGGGCTGGTAATGGTGTGATGTAATAAAAAATGAACAGCAAATTAAACTTTAATAAAATGAAGTCAATTAAAATAATCAGAGTATTATGCATGGTGACGGTGCTCTTTCCGATGGTTCTTAAAGCACAGGTTAACAATGTGAGAATAAATATCAAAGCCTATGTTTACAGCACAGATAAAAAGCCAATTGCGGGTGCTGTAATTAATAATACAGAAAATGAAAACGAGCAGGCTGTTACAGACGAAAACGGTTTATTTACAATTTCTGTTGCCTTTAACACCGAATTATCTGTAACTGCCAAAGGCTATAAAATAAAATACATTGCGGCAAAGGATGAATTAACAGAGGTTGTTCTTACTTCAGAAAATGAGGGTGAAGAAGTCCCTGTGGCTTTCAGGAAGGTAAACAGGAATGATTTATTTAATGATGTATCGTATGTAGACGTATCTCAGCTTCTCTCCAAAAACTATTCTACTTACAGTCTCGATAATATGGAAGTATTTGCTTCCGGTTTTCATGGAAATCTTTGGGGCATGGATAATTACCTTACTCTTATAGACGGAGTTCCAAGAGACGCAGGAACCGTATTGCCCACAGAGATTGATAAGATTACTTTTTTAAAAGGAGTAAATGCGATTGCTTTATATGGCAGCCGTGCAGCAAAAGGTGTTGTGTTAATTACTACAAAAAGAGGACAGGCAAATAATAACCGTGTGGATGTACGGGCCAACACAGGAGTAAATGTGCCTAAGAGATATCCCGGCTATTTAGGTTCTGCTGAATATATGACCCTTTACAACGAAGCCAGGGCGAATGACGGTTTGAGCAAATTATATAGCGATGAAACCATTTACAATCATGCCTCCGGCAAAAATCCATACCGTTATCCCAATGTAGATTTTTATTCAACTGATTATCTGAAGAAGATGTATACCCGCTATGATGTTACCACAGAAATTTCAGGTGGTAATGACCGGGCCAGGTATTATACCAACATGGGATATACAACATCCGGATCACTTTTAAATTTTGGCGAAGCAATAAAGAATGATAATTCAAGTCGTTTCAATGTGCGTGGAAATGTGGACATGAATATCAATAAATACATTACAAGCACTGTAGATGCTAATGTAATTTTTTATACAGGTGCCGGTGTTAATACTGATTATTGGGGAAGCGCTGCTACATCGAGGCCATACCGCTACTCTCCACTTATACCAATCAGTATGATTGAGGGTAACGACAGTTCATCTTTACTGTATGTTAAGAACAGTAATTATGTGATTGATGGCAAATATTTATTGGGAGGCACACAGCTTGATCAGACTAACCCCTTTGCAGCTATTTATGCCGGTGGTTCTAACCGTTACAACAGCCGTCAGTTTCAGTTTAAAACAGGAGTAGGTGCCGATTTGAGAAATCTTTTAGAAGGGCTTAAATTTCAAACAAATATTGCGGTTGACTATGCATCTTCTTACACCTTGTCTTTCAACAACACGTATGCAACATACCAGCCAGCATGGAATACTTATTCCGGGAAAGATTTAATCAGCAGTCTTACTAAATACAGCCAGGATGCTAAATCGGGTGTTCAAAATTCAAGTAACAGCTGGTACAGGCAAACGATCGCTTTTTCTGCTAATTTTTCTTATAGCAATACATTTAAACGTAACCACAATGTAACAGGAATGCTTTTGGCAAATGGTTACCGCCAGTCTGAATCTGCTGTTTATCAAAAAATAATGAATAGCAATTTAGGATTACAGACGGGCTATAATTATAAGGGTAAATATTATGCTGATTTCAGCGGAGCTTTTATGTATTCAGCTAAAGTGCCTGAAAAAAACCGTTTTGTTTTTTCACCCACATTATCACTTGCATGGAGATTAAGCCAGGAAAAATTCATGGCAAAAGCAAAAGCTGTTGATGATCTGAAGCTCACCGTTTCAGGCGGCATCCTGCATACTGATTTAACCATTACCGACTACTACATGTATCAAGGATATTATACAGTTGCAGGTTCATGGTTTGGATGGAAAGACGGTACAGGAATCCAGGCTACAGAGAGCAGGAGGGGCGATAATCCGAACCTCAGTTTCCCTGAACGAAAAGAAATTAATGCAGGCTTTGAAGGTTCCTTCTTTAAAAATGTACTGCATGTAAACGGTTCAGTATTTTATAGCAAAATCACGAATAACATTGTTGGTGGAGCTACATTGGCAAACGTAATGTTCCCGTCTTATTTCTATACTTACTGGCCGGTATCTTCATTTGTACCATTTATCAATTACAACAGTGATGAAAGAAGGGGTTTTGATTTTGGTGTAAACGTAAATAAGCGTGCCGCCGGTATTGACTGGAACCTGGGTATAACAGGCAGCTACTATACAACCAAAGCAATTAAACGTGCCGAAGTATATGCAAACAGTTACCAGCTGAGACAAGGTAAACCGCTGGATGCTATTTGGGGCTTGCAGAACCTTGGATTTTTTAAAGATGCAAATGATATTTCCAGTTCACCGAAGCAATCTTTTGGAGATGTTAAACCCGGCGATATAAAATATAAGGATCAAAATAATGATGGCATTATTGATTCACAGGATGAAGTATTTCTTGGTAAAGGTGGCTGGTATGGTGCGCCTTTAACCCTCGGATTACAACTTACAGCCAAATGGAAAAGCCTTACATTCTTTGCAATGGGTGTTGGTCGTTTTGGAAGCTATGGTATGAAAAACAGTTCTTACTTCTGGGTTGATGGTGAAGATAAATATTCTGTAGTAGTACGTAACCGCTGGACAGAGGCAACAAAAGAAACAGCAACATATCCCCGGCTTACAACAAACACCAGCGATAATAATTTCAGGAGCTCTGATTTCTGGATGTATAAAACAAACAGGTTTGATCTGAACAGGGTGCAAATCAGTTACGATTTAAGCAGCATTCTTAAACAAAAATCTTTTGTTCGTGAGTTTGGCGTGTACGTTTCAGGAACAAGTTTGTTAACGATCTCTTCTGAAAGGGAAATAATGGAACTGAATATTGGAAGTACACCGCAAAACCGGTATTATAATTTAGGTGTTAAGGCCCTGTTTTAATCATCAATAATCACTACAGAAAAAAAAGTAGTATGAAACATAATAAGATATTTATAAGTTTTGCTTTTATTTTAGTGATCGCTTCCGGTTGCAAAAAACTACTGCAGCCGGAAATTGAAAACTACCGTAATCTTGAAGAATCTTATCTTCCAAGCGATGCAAGGTATCCTTACGGCATTTTATTAAATGCGTATAACCGGATACCTACTAACTCCTGGTCATTTAATGATGTTGCAACCGACGATGCTGTTACAAACGATAAGGCGAGTTCATTTTTAAAAATGGCAACCGGCCAGTGGACAGCAAACAATAACCCGATGAATCAATGGGACAATTGTTTTTCTGCTATACAGTATCTGAACATAACGTTGCTGGAAATAAAAAAAATAACCTGGGCTGGTGATGATGTAGTGAATAAGCTTTTTGCTATGCGGATAACCGGAGAAACTTATGGATTAAGAGCATTATTTATGTATCATTTATTGCAAACACACGGTGGTGTATCGGCAAAATCAGGTGAGCTTCTTGGTGTTCCCATTCTTCTTGAGCCACAATCAACTACCTCAAATTTTAATCTGCCGAGAGCAAAGTTTGAAGATTGCATGAAACAATTGTATAAGGATTTAGACAGTGCGGTGGCTTTACTTCCATTAGATTATGGAAATGTAGCTTCTGCTTCTTTAATCCCTTCAAAATATGGCAGTATTGCACCTGAAACATATAATCGTGCATTTGGAGTTACATTCAGAGGTCTTTTTACAGCACGTATTGCGGATGCAATCAGAGCGAAAGCCGCTTTATTAGCAGCCAGTCCTGCATTTAGTGCGGGCAACAGCACCACATGGGCCGATGCAGCTAATTATGCTGCTGCAGTTATAAATTCGAAAGGCGGAGTAAGCGGTTTAACAGCAGGTGGCACAACTTTGTTTACTAACAGCGGTATAACATGGTTTTATAATAAAGCAGAGATTGATGCTTTAGCAGATGGTTCTAATCCTGCAGAAATATTATGGAGAACAAACTATTCAAGTAACGGAGATTTAGAGGCTGCCAATTATCCTCCCACACTTTATGGAAATGGCCGCATTAACCCAACCCAAAATCTTGTAGATGCCTTTCCGATGGCGAACGGGTATCCGATTACAAATTCTTCAAGCGGTTATGATGCTACAAAACCTTATACGGGCAGGGATCCCCGCTTACTTGCTTTTATTTTAATTAACGGAGGTACTGCAGGTCCCGGCAACACGGCAATTAATACTGCTGCTGACGGAACTACCAATGATGCGTTAAACAAAGTTGAAACTTCTACCAGAACAGGATATTACATGCGTAAATTATTACGCCAGGATGTAAACAGAAATCCTACTTCAATTAATAATCAAAAACATTATAAGCCGCATATAAGGTACACCGAAATATATCTTGATTATGCTGAAGCGGCGAATGAAGCATGGGGACCAACAGGAACAGGTTCAAATACATACTCTGCATATGATGTGATTAAAGCTATCAGGGCAAGAGCAGGTGTAGGAACAACTAACGGAGATGCTTATCTCGAAGCTGCAAAAGCTGACAAAGCTTCTATGCGGGAATTGATCAGGAACGAACGCAGACTGGAACTCTGTTTTGAAGGCTATCGTTTCTGGGATTTACGCAGATGGAATGCAGATATCACTGAAGTGGCCAAAGGAATGAGCATTGCTGCCGGAACATATTCAGTTATTCAGGTTGAGAACAGAACTTATCAGTCTCATATGAACTATGGTCCACTTCCATACAATGAGGTTTTAAAGTTCAATGCATTAGATCAGAATAAAGGTTGGTAACAGATAAATCAAAACTCAACAGCATACTTAAAATATAAATTCCATCATAATGAAAATAAAATTATTGTTTGCGCTGATGATTGTTGCAGTACTCGTGTCCTGCAATAAAAAGCGTGAGTTTCCCGACTACGATTATCAAACGGTTTATTTCGCTTATCAATATCCGGTTCGTACAATTACATTGGGCGAAGATATTTACAGCACTGAACTGGATAATCAGTATAAGTGCAAGATCATGGCAACCATGGGAGGCGTTTATGAAAATAAGAAGAACATAACAATTGACTTTGTAGTTGATAACTCTCTTTGTAACGGGTTATTGTTTACAGCAGGCGGTGCCCCTGTTACAGCAATGCCAACAGACTTTTATTCATTGGCCTCAAACAAAATAACTATACCTAGCGGAAGTCTTGCAGGTGGCGTTGAAGTGCAGCTTACTGATGCTTTCTTTGCTGACCCCAAAGCCATCTCCAACAATTATGTAATTCCATTGAGAATGACTGCCGTTTCCAATGCAGATTCTATCCTTTCCGGGAAAAATTTTATACTGTACGCAATTAAATTTGTGAACCCCTGGCATGGCAACTATCTGAGACGTGGTAAAGACGAAATTGTTGGTAAGCCGGGCTACACAGCACTCAGCAAAACCAACATACGCCACCAGCAATATGTTGAAAAAGATGAAGTAAATAAATTGTCAACTCTTACATTAACCGATTTAAAGTTCCCTCTCTTTTTTAAAGATGTTACAAGTACAAATGTTGATTGCAGTTTGCGTCTGAAATTCGATAACTCAGGTAATTGTACTGTTACTTCCGGTGCCAGCAATGTTACAGCTACCGGCACGGGTAAGTTTGTAAAAAAAGGCGAAAAAAACAGTTGGGGTAATACAGACAGAGATGCTATTTATCTCAATTATGAAATTGATTTTGCACAGGCCCATATCACATGCGTTGATACATTGGTTCTTCGTGACCGTGCTGTTACCATGGAGGTTTTTGCACCAGTTAAACAATAAATTTATAAATACTCTAATGCAGAATAACATGAATAAGTTAAATAAAATAATATGGCTGTTAGGCGTTCTGCTTTTTTTGAATTCATGTACAAAAAAAGAAAAAATTGGTTTTCAAGTTGAGAAACCACCAACCGTAGCTGCGCAGGAAGTAATAGATACTTTTCCTGATTTGAAAACTTATATCAACCGGCAGCTGAATCCTAACTTCAAATTTGGTGCAGCACTTTCTTTATCAGATTACACAAACCAGGGAGTGATGTACCGCCTGGTAAACAGGAATTTTGATGAGATTGTTCTTGGGTATGAAATGAAACATGGAGCAATCGTACAGGCAGATGGAACGTTGGCATTAGATAATGTAAACAAATTGCTTAAAACTGCAAAAAGTGCAGGAGTATCAGTTTATGGTCATACACTCGGCTGGCACGCAAACCAAAATGCAACTTATCTCAAAAGTTTAATTGCTCCATTAATTGTAACAACACCCGGCTTTTCAAATTCGCTTGATTTAACATCTATAAAAGCCAGCTCTTTTACAGGATGGACAGTTTCGAATCCGGGTGCAGGAACAACTGTTGAAAATGGATTGGGGATGGCAGCAGGAACAAAAGCAATTCAATTAATATCTTCTTCAGGTTCTTCTACTGCAGAAGCTCTTCAATTGGTTACACCAGCTATCACTGTTGTGCCGGGGCACAAATATGAAGTAGTTTGTTATATTAAATCAAGTGCTGAAGGACAGGGACGTATTGCTTTTGAAGGATTGAATAATAATACACCCAAAGCTGATTGGATGAAAACAGGTACAGCTACTGAAACATTTACTACCAGCTTATGGTGGAAAGAAATCCGTTTCCAGGTAAGTGACTTTAGCGGCAGTTCTATTAAACTTCATTTCGATCTTGGATACAAATCCAATATAACTTATTACATCGATGTAAATAATATTTACGTTTATGATTTGCAGGGCCCTGCTGTTATTACAAACTTAATTACTAATGGTGATTTTGAAGCCGGAGGTGCATGGGGCGGTTGGGGTAATGGCTCTACAAGGGCAATTTCTGCTGCCGGCGCTGGATTTGGCGGAACTGGTAAATGTCTTGTGCTGACGAATCCAACTGCAGCTAATTTCTGGGTTGCTCAAACAATTTACGATCTTCCGGCACCTTTGAATAATGCCGAAAAGTATAACCTGAGTTTTTATGTGAAAGGATCTGTTGCAGGTATCATCAGACCGGAAATGCAGACAACAACAGATTACTCTTCAAATGGTTTTGGTACAGTTAATGTAACAACAGAATGGCAAAAAGTAGAACTGTCTGCTACAATGACAACGGCAACAAGAAGCAGGTTTCTTTTTAGTTTTGGCGAGTTAGCCGGTACAATTTACATTGACAACATCGTACTCAGCAGTTCCAAAGTTGCCGGTACAGGAAGTATAACCGTTGATAAAACTGCCGCTGAAAAGCAGGTAATAATTGGAAGTGCATTTGAGAAATGGATTACAGGTATGGTTACTAATTGCAAGGATTATGTAAAAGCCTGGGATGTTGTAAATGAACCAATGGATGATGGCAGGCCTGCAGAACTGAAAACAGGAGTTGGCAGAACATTGGCAAGCGATGAATTTTACTGGCAGGATTATCTTGGTAAAGATTATGCAGTAACAGCATTTAAATTAGCAAGGCAATATGGTAATGCAAACGATATACATTTCATAAACGATTATAACCAGGAATATAATCTGGATAAATGCAATGGGCTGATTGCATATGTACAGTATATTGAAAGTAAAGGAGCCAAGGTTGACGGAATTGGCACACAAATGCACATTAGTATCAGTTCTGATAAATCAAAAATTACCCAGATGTTTCAGGCACTTGCTGCAACCGGTAAGCTTATTAAAATATCTGAACTTGATATAGGTGTTGGTGTTAAGACTGCAGCAGCAACTCCGGAAATGTACCAGGCACAGGCAGAAATGTATAAGTATGTAATTGATAAATACTTTGAAATTATTCCTGCTGCACAACGGTATGGTATAACTATCTGGAGCCCGCTTGACAGTCCTGCATCTTCCAGCTGGAGAGCAGATGAGCCAATTGGTTTGTGGACACAAAGCTATGTGCGGAAACTGGCATACGCATATGTTGCAAAATCTCTTGCTGAGAATGCAGGAAAATAACTTTGGAAGCAGTTTTTATATAGCATAATCGATGACGGTTAAATTAAATATCCTCAGTTAATTCTTTAATTGGGGGTATTTTTTTTGATCCCTTAAGGAGCATAGGAATACAATAAAATGCTGTATAAGTTTTTGCAAAGGGCTAGTAATTTATCAAGAGATAGTAATTGTTGTGCGGAACAATGATGCAGTTTAGAAATAGAATTATTCATAGCGACCTTTTATGAACAGGCTGTTTAAATTTTTATTATGAGGGTTCTATTATCAGTTTTTTTTTCAATAGTGTTGATGTTTTTTCTTAACTGTTCAAAGAAGACTACCGGAACTTCTTCGCCAGACACAAACAACACGTATGTTTTAAATACAAGCCCGGCGTGGAAAACAAGTAACAGATCTTTTTTAAATGGGGCTGCCGGATTGTTTGATGCTCTTGCTGTAAAAGATCCTTCTATTGTTTATGCGAATGGAAAATATCATCTCTTTTATACCGGCAGAGATGCAGGAACCGGGGGATTGTGGCGCACAGGATACACTTCTGCTGCAACAATTAATGAATTAAAAACTGCTTCACCACGAACACTTATCACATCTCTAAATGGGGGCGGATACTTCTGTGCACCACAGGTTTTTTGGTTTGAAGGAAAAGCAAAATGGTACATGGTTTATCAAAGTGGGTTAGGTGCAACCTTTTCAACAAATACAGATATCAGCAATGTTAACGGATGGGCAGCAGGTAAGTCAATGGGTTTTGGAGATGGAATAGATTTTACCTGTATTTCGGATAGTAAATATGTTTACTGTTTTTACTCAGCTCAGGACGGCTCATTTACAATCAAGAGAAGAAAAACAACTGTTGCTGAATTCCCCTATGGTTGGTCTGATCCTGTAGTTGTAGCTACCAATACATTTGAAGCTCCGCATGTGTATAAAAACAAAGCTGATGGAAAATATTACATGATAGTTGAAGATATCAGCAGGTATTTTGAACTGTGGTCTGCAATTAATCCTGGTAGTAACTGGACTCTTGTAAAAGAAAAATGGGCAGCTAAAAGTAATCTCAGCCAGATGAATGAAATCTGGACCGACCAGGTATCGCATGGCGAAATTATCCGGTCAGATAAAAACGAGTTAATGGAAATAGCTGATATGAATAAATGCGAAATTCTTGTACAGGGTGTGCTCAATGGCAGCTATGGTGATTATGGAAACATACCGTATACTCTTGGTATCATAAAAAACTATTAAGTCAATTTGTTGCAACAGCTGCAAAGTTTAAGTTTAGCAAAAAAGAAAACCGGCTTTAAGCAAATTCGCTTAATCCCTTTAAAATAAAGCATTAAATAAATACAATGAAACCGTTTTATCATGTCATGGCCTTAATGGTTGTGATGCTTTTTGCCTGTCAGCTTGCCATTGCGCAGGCCGATCCCGATGCTCCAATCTCAAATTACCAGCAGGTAAACACGTATGTTAATCCTGTGTTACCTGGAGATCATCCAGATCCTACTTTGCTGAAAGTAGGAGGCGACTTTTATCATTGCGGATCTTCTTTTCATTTCAATCCCTATCTGCCGATTTATCATTCAACAGATCTTGTTCATTGGAAAGTAATCAGCAGAGTTGTTTTTCCATCTAAAGCGGCATCGTTTGTTGCAGATCGTCCATCAGCAGGAATATGGCAGGGCGCTATTACTTATTTCTACGGTTCATACTGGATTTATTTTTCATCAGGTGGTCAATGGTTTTGCAAAGCAAATTCACCTTATGGTCCATGGAGCGATCCTGTTCAGGTAAAAACAAATTCTGTAACCGGCCCGTTAGGTTATGATAATTCTATTTTTATTGATGATGATGCTAAGCCTTATATGGTCATTAAAAATGGACAAAAAGTAAACAGGATACAGGCAATTGGTAAAGATGGTCAGCTGACTGATACAGTTATTAATCTTGACTGGATCAACGCCAAACTGCAATACAGTTGGGCAGAAGGGCCGGTAATGTGCAAGCGTAACGGTTGGTATTTTTATTTTCCTGCAGGTGATGTAACGGGAGGGCAATATGTTTTAAGATCACGGGAACTTACTGCCGATTCTACCAAATGGGAAAGGCTTGGGAATTTTTTTAAACCGATTACTGATCCTGCAGTTGGGTTTCGTCGTCCCAATCATATTTCTGCACCCTTACAACTTGATGATGGAATCTGGTGGACAATTGGACAGAGTTATGAACTATATGGAACTGATGATTGGTCTGGTAAAGGCCGCCAATCATCATTGTACCAGGTTGTATGGGAAGGAGATCGTCCCTGGGGTATTGCACCATCAACGCAACCTGTTGTTAAACCCAATCTTCCAAAATCAGGTATAGCCTGGCGCAGTGTGCAAAGTGATGATTTTAATAATGATTTATTAAGCCATGACTGGCATTTCATAAACAGGAAATCAGCAAACAGTTATTCACTTTCTGCAAAAAAGGGCTGGGTAAGGATTACTCCTGATACAACGCTTCATCATCTGCTTCAAAAAGAAACGGATCAATATTATTCTGCAGTAACAAAAATTGATTTTAATGCAACAGACAATACTGCCAAAGCAGGTTTGTATCTAACAAATGGAGATCAGCGGGTGACGATCAAACTGTACAGTGGTTATAATAATGGTAAGAAAATCATCTTCAGATCCGATACAACTGTTCGCAGTATCAGCAACTCCTTTGGTTCTGTAGTTTGGCTGAAGATTGAACGAAGCGGACATTTCATAAAAGCTTACTGCAGTTCAGATGGTAATAAATGGACTTCAGTTGGCAGCCCGGTGAATGCTGCACATCTTGATAAAACACAGCCGAATTATAATTCCTGGGTAGGAACAAGTGTAGGTCTTTTTGCAGAAGGTAAACCTGCAGATTTTGATTTCTTTATTTGCAAAGATGGATTTTCATCGATGCCCGCAGTTGGTTACAGTAATTATTTTGCTGTAAAAACTGAACAAAACGTAAATGAAAAGTTTGTTACAAACACTTCGCCTGAAGGAGGTTGGTTAATGATATCGGGTGTAGAGCTTGGAAAAAAACCGCCATCTGCAGTTGAGCTTACGCTTATGAGTTCAGTAAAAGGAATGCTGGAAATTTGGGTTGATGATTTAGCAGAAGGAAAACTCATTGCTGCTATTCCTGTTACAGCAACAGGTGCCAACAAATGGAAGGCTATTTCAAAAGCAATCAGTACAATTTCCAGTCACCACGATGTGTTTATTAAATTTCCAAAAGGAAAAGAAGGTAATATCAAAATAAAGTCGTTACGGTTTAAAAGGTAGTGTTGAAACGGAAGTAAGTGTGTTGCTGAATGAGAATACACGATTGAGAGAGATGATAAATCTTTTTTGAACAGAAAGAGTCGTTCATATAAACGGCTCTTTCTGTTAGTGGCCTCGCCAGGAATCCCCGCCTGCCTGAATGAATTCGTTCAGGCGGGCATTGTACTACGAGGCTAATTTGTTTTTTAGAAATCTTCTTCTTGCGGATGATTTAAAATATTTCTCCCTTGCAATTGCTTCCTTTTCGGTTTCAAATTCTTCGAAGTAACAAATAGAGAAGGGAATGTAAGGTCTTATGGATTCAGTCATCCCGGAATTATGTTGTTCCAATCTCTTTTCAAGGTCGTGACAATGACCTTTATAAAAGTACTCATGATCTCTACTTTTCAGAACATAAGCAAAATACATAAGCAAACATTAGTGGCCTCGCCAGGAATCGAACCTGGATCTGGAGCTTCGGAGGCTCTTATACTATCCATTGTACTACGAGGCCAGTTCAATTTGGAAATGATTTGATTTGAATATGTGCTAATGAAAAACACAATCTGGTTTCCTCCTCATCATATCTCCAAATTTCCAAATCATCTAATCAACCCACTTACATTGCTTCCGAATATTTTTACTGCAATGGCCAGCAATATTACGCCAAAAAATTTTCGTACTGCAATTAAACCAGCCGGGCCCAATGCTTTTTCAATCCGGTTGAGTGAACGGAGCACAATATATATAATCACGAGGTTAATAAAAATAGCAACGAGGATCATCCATTCATTTCTGTCTGACCGTTCAAAGGTCGCTTTTAACGACATGATAGTGGTTAATGTTCCCGATCCTGCAATTAACGGAAAAGCTATCGGAACAACTGTACCTGCTTTGGCATCTTTTTCCGGTTTAAAGAATTCAATGCCCAGCACCATTTCAAGTCCAAGAATAAAAATTACAATAGAGCCGGCAACAGCAAATGATTTTACATCAACACCCAAAATATTCAGAAATGGTTTGCCGAGGAAAAAAAATAACACCATCAATCCGCCGGAAATAAAAGTTGCTCTGCCGGAATTGATGCCACCCATTTTTTCTTTCAGTGAAATAAGCATGGGTACAGAGCCCACAATATCAATCACCGCAAAAAGTGTAAAGCTGAGTGTCAGTAATTCTTTGAAATCGAAATCCATGGCAGTTGGTTTGTACAAAAGTAAAGTTCCCACAGCAACCTTTCAGGATTTTATTCTTTACTTGTAAACAGGTTTGTGCTGTTCGGAAGAAGACACAATATTGGAAAGGATTTCATATTGATAAGCATCAGCTCCCTCTTTTAGTTTTATAACGCAGCCGTATTGCAGCTTAAACATATTGAAAGATTCAATCAATGCTGTGTTGGTGAGATGAGATAGAATACTCCTCATTACACCTCCATGCGATACAATGGCAGCATTTTCTTTCTTATCAGCCACCTCTTCAAAGAAATGAGTAGTGCGAGCAAACAAGTCCAGATAACTTTCACCGCCCGGTATGCGAATATTCACAAAATCATTCATCCACGGCATCACCAATTCCTGCGGAATATCATTCCACTTTTGTAATTCCCACTCGCCACAATGAATTTCTTTCAATTCATCATGAAAAGAAATGCTGTATGATGGAAATAAATGCTGTGCCAGTTTGCTGCAGCGCTGCAGTGGACTGGCATATACAGTTTGAATACCTGCGGGCAAATGTTGTTTGATAATTTCTGCTTCTGCATAAAAACTTTCTGTTACATCCAGATCGGCCTGCCCATAACAGGTGCCTTTTTCTGCAGCGGGTGTTGTATGACGGATCAGATAAATTTCCATACTATTATTATATTGAGATAAAATAAAAGTTCAGTTACCTGTTGAGTGGCACCCAAACAATCGCCGGTGTAGCCACCAATCCATTGATGAAAATAGCGGCGTAAGAAAAAAGTACCCAGCAAAGGAAGAATTAATACAAGCAAGATGTCTATGCGTTGAAACAAAACCAGCGGAGCCGCACCAAAGAATATTGCGGGAAGAATTTCATTTACTGTAATTGACTTTGCCAGCGGCTTTGCTTTGGCATCATCGTTCTCCCGCACATATTGGCTGGTTGCAACAACCAACACGGCACACAATCTTGAAAAACTATGTGCAGCTAAAAGCACTATCCATAGATCATACGTAGTAATGGAAAGCAGTGAAGTATATTTCAGTAACAGTAACAGGATTGTAGCAATTACTCCGTAGGCACCAACCCGGCTGTCTTTCATAATGTCGAGAATTTTTTGTTTGGTCCAGCCGCCACCAAATCCATCACATACATCAGCAAACCCATCTTCATGAAAAGCACCTGTTATTAGTACACCGGCAATCATCGACAATAACAATGCAACAGGAATATTGAACAAATATTCAGCACCATAAAAAGTTAATGCACATAAGCCTCCAACAATCCAGCCGATCAAAGGGAAGTAACGTGTTGCCTTATTTAAATAGTCAGCATCATGCGTTACCCATTTCGGACAGGGAATCCTGGTATAAAACATCAATGCAGTAAAAAAAAGGTCTACCTGCTTTTTCAATATTTGTCAATTTTTGTGCTGAAAATATTGTCTGCTGTTTTCTTACTGTGAAAACGTGTATTGATGATGAGTTCATCAGCACCTGCATCTTCTGCTGTTGTTTTTAATTGGGCAATCAATCGCAGAATCTGTTGCATGGTTCCGTTTACCACCGTTTCAAATGGCGTAACAATATACTCTAAACCTGATTGCTGAATCACTTCAATGGCTTTGTCAACTATGCTGTAAGTTGGATCAATTACATTAATGGGTACTACCTGAATGCCTGCGTTTATTATTTTTTCCATAAGAGAGTAGTTCTTATTTACAAAATCGGTAATCAGGGCTAAAGCCCGAAAATCTTTCTTCTATAACCCGGGCCTTAAGGCCCGGGTTAATAAAAACTGAACAGTGGGCTTTAGCCCTGAACTATCTGAATAAAATTATTTACTCCTTTCCACTAACTCCTGCACTTTCAAAACTAGCCATTTCATTTAAAAACAACACAGCACTTTGCAACAAAGGAATTGCCAATGCAGCACCAGTGCCTTCGCCCAAGCGCATGCCCAATTGCAAGATTGGTTTTGCATTAAGATGCTCCAGCATTTTACGATGACCGTTTTCATCAGAGCAATGGGCGAAGAAAAGCAGTCCCTCTAAATCCCCGCCTGAATGATTTAATCGGGCAGGTGCCCGGCGGGGAGACTTACCCTGCTGTTGTGCATACATCTTCTTTGCAATCAACAATGCAGCAGTGGAAATAAATCCATCAACTACTATTGCCATGTTTAATTCTGCTGCTTTCAAATAGGCACCCACCATCATAGCAATTTCAAAACCACCGACCTTGCATAAGAGTTGAAGTGCCGTGATATCGTAATGATTGAGTTCATACAAACGACTCACATCTTCTAACGTATCCAATTTGCGTTGCAGTTGTTCATCGTTTGCACCAGTTCCTCTTCCCACACATTCACTTAACGGAAGATTCAACAGATGATGCATAATGAGTGATGCAGAAGACGTATTACCGATACCCATTTCGCCAAAGCCGATTGTATTACAACCCCCATTGAACAATGCCTGTACAATGCTTTTCCCTTTTTCAATTGCTGCATTCACTTCATCCATACTCATGGCATTGTGTTCACTGTAATCGGCAGTGCCATGATTGATCTTTTCATGTACAATCGGCAGGGAAAGATCGAAATCAAAATTCACACCTGCATCAACCACTGTTAAACCAATGTTGTGCTGTTTGGTAAATACATTGATGGCAGCACCACCATTTACAAAATTCAACACCATTTGTGCAGTTACCGCTTGCGGATAATGGTTAACTTTTCCTGTGGCAGCAATTCCATGATCACCTGCAAATACAACGATATGAGGGTTTGAAATTGTTGGAGATAAACTGTTTTGAATTGTACCAATCTTCAATGCCAGTTCTTCCAGCATACCTAACGAACCAAGCGGTTTGGTTTTGTTGTTGATCTTTTGTTGTAGTTGCTCTTCGAGTGTCATGTGTTGTTTGTTTGTAAGAGAAGATCGCAAAACCAGAAACCTTTTGTTCCCACTTCTTTAATTGGTGTAGGGTGATCAGTGGTTTTAATTTCAAGTGCTTTGTAGGTTTTTTCACCGGTTGCAATTTGTATCGGATAGTTAAAGACGGGGCCATTGAAACAGAAGGAATGAAACTCTCCATTCTCACCACAAGGATCTACTGTTAATGTAAGATCATTGATAAACTGCTGATCAATTGTTCTGCCCACCCAGCTTTCATTGAGATAACCATCATTGATGCAACAGAGAACAGATTGAAAACCTTTCGACACAAAATCGTTGATCATCCATCGTGTATCTGTTTTCCAGATGGGGAATACACATTGCATATCCAATGCATTCATTTTTTCTTCACGGTAGGCACGGAGGTCTTCTAAAAATAAATCACCATACATAACCGTATTGATGCCTTCTGCTTTTGCCTGCAGTAAAATTGTTTGCATCTGTTGTTCATATTCTGCATTACTTGCTTCGTACACGTATGCTTTTAATAAAGGAATACCGATAGAAACTGCCTGTGCTTCAATCAACTCTTCCCTTACACCATGCATGGATAAGCGTTTGTAATGGCCGTTGAAGGTGCTGAGTAAATATTTTACATCGTACTCGCCTTCCTGCAATACTTTATGCAACGCATAGCTGCTGTCTTTTCCTCCGCTCCAACAAAAGATGGCTGGTATCATTGTGAATAGTCAATAGTCAATTAAATTTTGGGGCATAAACTACAAACACATACTTATTTAATTTTCATTGCAATTCCGCTAACCATCAGCACCACTTCGTTTGTTTTAGCTGCAATGTATTGATTGGCCCAGCCTTGCAGATCAGTAAACTTGCGGCCAATTTCTGTATCGGCATGTATACCCATTCCAATTTCATTGCTGATAATGATAAAGGTGCCAGGCTTTACAGCGAGTGTATCAATCTCTTTCTTCAATAATTCCAATGAGGCATCAATATCGTTTTTTGTATCCACAAAAAAGTTGGTGAGCCAGAGGGTAACACAATCAATAATCACTACACGATTGTTAATGGGTAATGCACTTACATTCCGTTGTTCTTCCATATTCGTCCAGCGTTCATCCCGTTCGTTTTGATGACGCTTTACCCGTTTCTCAAAATCATCATCCCACACCTTAGCCGTTGCTACATACACAGGGTTGTTGCTGAGCGATAAAGCCAGCTCCTGGGCATAACGGCTCTTGCCGCTTCTTGCACCACCGGTAATAAAAATAAGTTGTGTACAATTGTCAGCGATGAACATAGAATATTTTTTGTTCACGGAAAAGAAAATAACGTTGCTGTAACTGCTGTAAACAATTACGGCATAAACACTCACTGTAATTACTGCTGATGAAGGCTTCTTCTTCCACCGTTAATTCAATACCGTAACATTGGCAATTGGTGATATCGTTCACTTTGCATTCAAAGCCTCCGCCACAGCGGGGACAGTTTTTCTGTTCATGTTTACACATGCGCAAGTGTGTTTGAAAAGTGAACAAATTTCGATTGCAGATGCTGGGGTACACGAAACAACAATGGATGAAACAAGGCAGCTAATAATTCAATGCCATCAACCAATGTTGATGCAGAGGGTTGTGTAAACAAATCATAATCGCAAATAAAAACAGCCTTATTTTTCACCGCTTCTAAATGCTGCCATTCAGGTTTTGTTGTTAACAGGTGCAGTTCTTCTTTACTGCGCTCCACATGAAAACCACAGGGAGCAATCACCAATATTTCGGGATTATATTTTACAATTTTTTCCCATGAAGTAACAATACTGTCGCCACCGGGATTGCTCAACATATCAATACCGCCTGCCTGTGCTAACTGAAAAGGGATCCAATGCCCACAATTGTAAATGGGTTGAATCCATTCCATCAGCATCACACGCTTCAAGGGCATTTGATGCATCCTCAGCGTGTTAAGAATATGCATGGTTCTTTTTTGCAAGGCAGCAAGGTAATGATAGGATGCAGATTCATGCCCCAAAGCTGTAGCAATAGTTACTGCTGTTGAGTAAACATCTTCTAAGGTTTGCGGCGATAAGGCAATAAGTTCGGGTTGTTTTTCAAGGTTGGCAACTGCTGCTGCTGTGCAGGCAGTATCAATCTGGCATACTTCACAAACATCCTGTGTAAAAATTACATTGGGTTGTATGTTCTGTAAAACCTCTTCATCAACATAGTATAAACTTTTTCCCTGTGCTTTACTGGCAGAAAATATTTTATCAATCTCTTCGCTACTGTAATTTTTACCTTCCATTACACAACGTACTACTTTTTGTTTTTCAGCGAGTGCAACAGGGGGGCATTCAAACGTTACCCCATGCAGCAAATGCTGTAACCCCATATCGTAGATCATTTGGGTGGCGGCAGGTAAAAAGGAACATACTTTCATGATCAATGGATTAAGCTGTTTGTAAGGAGGGTTTATTTATTTTCATCCATTCAAACGCACCAAACATAATACCACTGTAAAGTAATGTGCCAATTAAAAATTTTTTGATAAACGGGGCACCCTGTGCATAACACTTTAACAAGCTTGTAAAACTGTGATCCATTGTTTGGCCGGTTGTAATATCTGTACAACCAAAAACAAATACGCCAAAGTCAACAATCATCCAGTAAACCAATGTTGAACCGATACCAGTAAGTAAAACATTCTTTACCGATACCTGTTTCAGGAAGAGTCTTCCCAATAATACAATCATGCAAAAGCCGCCATACACCCAATACCATCCGCCATACATGACTCCATATTTACCATTATAAATAAACACATTAATAATAATATCACTGATCAATAAGGTAAGCAATGGAAAACCAAACGCTTTCCAGTTTTTACTGAAATAAGCAGCACCGAACAAACCCATAGCGCCAATAGGTGTAAAGTTGCTTAAGGGATGCAGTTGTGCTGCATTAGGTATACGTAAGGCCGCAACGGCCAGTATAAAAACGGCAAGGACTGCAAAACGGGGATTGAATTTTTGAGTTGTCATGATTACGATTTTATGAATGATGAGTAATGAATGTGTAACTGTTCATTACTCATCACTGATGATTAAAGCTGAATACTTACTCCTCCTGTTACATTAAATTTACGGCTGTTATAACCGGGAACATCAAAATAAACCTGGCTGGTGATGTTACGGAGATCAAGAAATAGACGCAGGTTTTTTGTTGCCTGGTAGCCCGTATAGAAATCAATGGTGTAATAAGATGGCATTTGTGCCGGTCCGGCATCGTATTGCCCTTTTAACCGTGAGCTGATGAAACGGAACGAAGGCATCACTGTTAATCCTTTCACTGGTTCTATAGTAAGCACACTGTTGAAACTGAAATTAGGACGACGGAACAGGTTCTTCACTTTTGCATTGTTATTCTTTCCTTCACCGTCAACATAAGTAAAGTTGTTGGCCCATATGCCAATTTTACCAAGCCCGATACTGCTTTCCACTTCAAACCCATAATCATGCTGTTCATCACGGTTGATGTACTGACTTGCATAGGTTGTCATATCCGTATAAAAGATGATGAGGTTTTTGATATCCCGTTTGAAAGCAACAAACCGAATAGAATTCTTTTTATCTGCACTGAAGGATTGAACGCCAAGTTCATAATTCTGTGTTGCTTCCGGTTTCAGTTCTTTGTTACCATATTCGCTGTACAATTGATAGAGTGAAGGAATCTTGTAGCCAGAAGATATATTTACAAACACTCTTGTATTATCATCAATATTATAAGAAGGGTTGAACGTATACATTGCGTTTGTTCCGTAAATACTGTGGCTGTTGATACGGAACCCTCCTTCAATATTGAAGCCTTCAAGTTCAGTAACAAGCAGGGAAGCATAAAACGAAAGGTTGTTTGCTTTTGCTGAATCGCCTAACGCAGTTTCAAAAGGGCCATAGATGCTGATGCTCTTATAAGACTGCGTTGTGTTTTGTGCAACATATTGTGAACCTGCAACCAACGATAACTGTTCAGCGAAACGATAGTTCCCCGCTAATTCTGTAATACTGCTGTTACCTTCATAAGAACCTTTTGCATATTTGGCAAAGCCGCCAATACTTGCACTGTCATCTATATAAACTCTGGTATTGGTTAGCAGGTTTTGCGATAAAGTAAGGTTTAGTTTATTGTTGTGATAAAGAAAGGCAAGGCCATTGTTCAGGTTCTTCTGTACTACGTTATTATCTGCATCATCCTGAAATGCTCCTGCATCAATTCCATTTTTATACTGGCCGATATTGCTGAACCCTTTTACGGCAAAATTTCTGCTAAAATCGTAACGAAGGTTGGCAATAAAATTGTGTTGAGTAAAACGATCTTTGTCGAAATTTTTAGTACCCGTTGTATCACGGGCAGCAGAAAAACCTTTACTGTCAGTAAAATTATAATTAACGTTATAAGAAAAAGCATTGAGCTTTCCACCTATACCTGCATTTAAACGAAAAGTATTGTAGCTGCCGTAACTCAGTAAGCCGTTTACTTCTGCTTTTTTCCGCCCGCCTTTTTTGGTAATGATATTGATTACACCTGCAACAGCATCACTTCCCCATAAAGTACTCTGTGCGCCTTTTAAAATTTCAATACGTTCTACCAGTCCTGTACTGATATGATTCGGATCAAACGAATTGTTGGTTTGTGATGGATCACTTACCGGAACACCATCAACTAAAATTAATACATTACCACTGGTGGCACCACGGAAATAGATATCCTGGTTGGTACCCAGTGTGTTATTGGCACCATTAATAAATACACTTGCCTGCTGATTAATGATTTCAGAAAGTGTGCGACCGGCGTTGCGTTGAATAGTTGCCTGGTCAATAACAGTTACTACTTTCCCGGTAGTTCGTTGTTTTTGCTCAATGCGGTTGGCGGTTACAATTACTTCGCCTAACGATTTTGCACTCGTGTCCTGGGCATTTAGATGACTGCAGATAAATAATCCGGCAGCCACTACAAATAATTTTTTTTTCATTTTTGAAAAAAGGTTTTGTTGTGACTGCTTTCAGAAAAAAAAGAGATGGAAATATAAATGCCTCGCAGCTTTTACACTTCACGCTTTTCACCCGAAAGCAAAATGAATTTGATAGTAACGGCAGGTCTTCTGGCTCAACGACCAAATCAATACGCCTTCCCGAATTTTATTCAGTGGCTAAGTAGATTGAGATGTTGCCTTCTTCCTTTTCAGGGAGAGGCATCGCTTTACAGCTACGGGGATAGCGCCGGATTTACACCGGACTTCCCTTTTAATGGCGCTAAAAGCGCCAACCGCTACGGTTGCAAAAGTAGGGGAGCGGAATTGGAGATTCAAATTTGTTTATACAGGGTTATTAACATATGTTACGGTTAAAGAAAATCAGCGCATAGCATGTTTTTAACATATTGGCTATACTCCTTTGATTGATCCACCGTTTCCAGTTTATCCGCTGATCTGTTATACACTCTATTCTTACCAAACGACTGTTCTTATCAGAACCATTGAATGTTTCAACCTTAAATCAATTTGTATGAATAGTCGTGTCTGTATTTTCTTTTTTCTTTTTTCTTTCGCCGTTCACAGTTCTTCTTTACTTGCACAGCAAAAAAGTTCAAAGTATGAAGTGGGTATTAATGTGGGTGCGTATGTGTATCAGGGCGATTTAGCACCCAGTGCTGTTGGTTCATGGAAAACGATGAAACCGGGTATTGCAATCCACGGATCAAGAAAACTGAATTCGATATTTGCACTGCGTTTAAATCTTTCGATTGCCTCTTTAAAAGGAGATGAATCAAAGTATAACAGCCCTGCCTATCACCAGTACCGTAATTTTAAATTCAAGACGGCTTTGATTGAAGTATCGCCACAAATTGTGTGGAGCCCTTGGGGTTGGGATGAAGTAGGTAAAAGAATTTCTCCCTATGCTTTTGCAGGAGTTGGTTTGGGCTTTGTTCGCATTCGCCGTGACTGGAGTAATTTCAATTCATCGCATTTTCCACTTGAAGAAGATATGCCTATACGCATTGCACAGGATGCTGCGCACCGAACACCTTCTGTAATACCCTCTATACCCTTTGGTGCAGGTTTACGTTATGCAGTATCACCAAGAATTGTAATCAATGGTGAAGTTTCCTACAGAGGAATGTTTACTGATTACCTTGATGGGTTTAGTAAAGCTGCCAATCCCCGTTTAAAAGATCATTATTACAATGTGTCTGTTGGTGTTATTTACCGCTTTGGGAAAAAGAACAGCTGGGATTGTCCGCCAGTAAAATAAACTGCTTAGTTTTTATGGCAACGTTGAAACAATGAGATACCTGCATAATAATTTCTTCCCGGCGCCACATTGTAAAAACGGTAGGCAGCTGCGTTAATATCATTACCAAGGCTGTAAGTTTCGTTGAAGAGGTTATCGCCTCCAACAAATACTTCAGCCTGCAGTTTGCCCACAAAGATTTTTTTGTAACCAAGTCTTACAGCCAGTAAATGATAATCACCGGCATAAAATGTATTGGCATCATTCAATGGAGTTCTGTCATTGTAATTGTAAGTAACGTTGATATAAACTCCGGGTTTGATCATTGCATCAAAACCAATCGCCAGGATATTTTTTGGCACACTGGGTAATTGTTTGCCACTGTAATCGTTGGTGAGTTGTTTAAAATCATGATATCTGAAATCGTTGTGAGTGTAGCTGAGCCAAACATTACTCTGTGAAAGAAATTTGCGTTCATCAGCTGCAATCTTATACTGAACAAATGTTTCAACGCCTCTTTGTCTTGTTGAACCGGCATTGGCAAAATAATCTGCACCACTCAAATCTCTTCTTTGTACAATTGTGTTATTGAGTTTGAATAAAAAACCATTCACATCAACAAACAGTTTTTCTTTCCAGTTGAATCTTGCACCAGCTTCATAGTTCCAACCTTCCTCTGCATTCAGATCAGTTGTAATAATTCCTGTTGATGGTAACACTTCAACAGATGTAGGAGGTGAAAAACCTTTTGCAACAGAAGCATACACAGAAAATTCTTTTGCAACTTTTTTCAGCAATGAAAGTCTTGGTGCTATTTCATTATCATATGTTCTTTTCTGCGGACTGAGCGGGAACTTATTCAAACGTATGATTTCAATTTTATTCTGATTCAGACTTGCACCCGCAGTAATAATCCAGCCTTTGGGTAAGTTCCAGTCGGCCTGTGCAAATGTGCTCCAGATAAATGGATTCACTTCATCTTCTGTTTGCAAAGTATCGCTTGCACCATTTTTATTTTTATATACACGGAGGTTATACCATCCTCTCTGTAATTCTGCACCGGCAATGAATTTCAATTCGCCCAAACCAATCTTTGGTGTAAATGCAAATACAGTTCTTCCTCCTGCATGCGGTTCCGATCTTCTTTCATAATTCCTTACAGCAGCGTTGGCAAATTGGGAGAAAGCACCATAGAGTGTAGTAATATTCTTAAAGCTTTCTGTAATGGCAAACTCATGACTGAATCCACCAAAAAAAGTTTTTTGATGAACAGATGCATTTGCTTTTTCACTGCTGGGGAAAGCACCAACAGCAGGTCTTGCCTGTTTAGGATTGGCTGCATACTCAACAGGATTTAATCCGCCGGGTGTTTGATAAAACAAATCAGCATACATTAAAAATGTACGGATGCTTTGTTTTTGATTCAGTTCAAATTTTGTATCCCAGCTGAATACGTCCCGTTTTACTTTGGTCCAGTCACGGTAGCCATCACTTTTTAATTGATTAAAGCTGATGGTTTGCTGTGAATTGCCTTCGCCAATTCTTGCCTGTACATTCATGGTTTGTAATCCAAAACTCCCAAACAGGTAATCTATACCAACACCTGATGGTTTATTCATGCCCTGCGTTTTCAGTAAAACAGTTCCGCCGCTTCCTGCACCATATAAACTGGAAGAAGGTCCTTTTAAGATTTCAATAGATTGAATATTGTAAAAGCCAAGCTGGTTGAGATAGGTTGATCCGCCGGGTTCTGTAAACGGAATTTCATTGAGATATACTTTTACATTCCGCACACCAAAGGGTGAACGCAATGAACTTCCACGAATGTTTAAACGGTAACTGCCGGGACTGCGTTCTTCCATACGAACACCGGGTGCTGCATTCATTGCAGGCAGAATGGATGTATTGCTGAAACGCAACAGCTGCTTTTGCTGAACAGCACTTACAGCTGCCGGTACATCCATCAGCTTACGGTTTTGTTCAAATGCTTTGATAATGATTTCACCTAATTCTTTCGAACTTGTATCAGGTTGGGTTTGTGCAGCAGCACTGGCGGCAATACAGATTGCGGCGGTAATAGACAGTAGTTGGTTCCTCATAAGATACAAAGATAAATTACAATCGGATTGGTTATTCAGGTTTTTTAAAACGCAGATGATAAAGAAAAAGTATCTTCAGCGTATAGATTATATGGCATGAAAACTTCCAGTAATAAACTCAACCTGTTCTCCTTTACCATGATCGTTGTAGGTCTGGTGATTGGAATGGGTATTTTCCGAACGGCAGCTACCAGTGCAAAAGATGCCATTGTGCCTTCTGTTTATTTCAGCGCCTGGATCATTGGCGGATTGGTGGCCTTATGCGGTGCATTGACTTATGCAGAAATCGGCAGCCGTTATCCTGTTACAGGTGGTTACTACAAAGTGTTTGCGCAGGCTTATCATCCCAGCATAGCCTTTGCAATCAACTGTTTGATCTTAGTAAGCAATGCAGCCAGCTTAAGCGGTGTTGCACTGATCGGTAGTGGTTATTTATTAAAATTATTTCCCGGTGAATGGAACGATACGCATAAAGCGCTGGTGAGTTGCGGAGCCATTCTTCTTTTTTATATTATTAATCTGCGTGGATTAAAAATCAGTTCTGCCACACAGAATATTTTAATGGTGATCAAGATCGCTATGATCCTTGTGCTGATTGCAGCTTTGTTTTTTCCTGATAAATATGCAACCGTTATTCAGGAATCTTCAACTATTCAAACTGCTGCATCATTCAGTTATTTCGATTGGGTAAAAAGTTTGGGCGTAAGTCTTATTGCCGTTTCCTTTACCTATGGTGGTTACCAGCAAACGATCAACTTTGGAAACGAAGTACAGAATCCAACCAAAAATATACCCCGTGGTATTTTTATGGGTATTGCTATTATCATTGGTTTGTATTTACTGGTGAACATGAGTTATTACAATCTTGTTGGCTTTAACCAGATGAAAGGAGAGAGGGAAATAGCGTATGTGGTGATTGATAAAATTTTCGGTACAACGGGAGCCACTGTTTTTTCTGCTTTTCTTTTCCTGGGTGTACTGGCTTATGTAAATGGTTTGCTAATGAGTAATCCCCGTGTAATGTATGCAATGGGTGAAGATGGAAGTTTACCGAAACTGTTTGCCAAACAAAACGAAAAGAACAATGTGCTTACTTTTTCGCTCACCATCTTTGCTGCCATGTGCCTGGTGATTCTGTTTTTTGCACAGGAGTTTGAAAAAATATTAACCTTCACTATTTTTCTTGATTGCTTTGGAATGGTGCTCAGCAGTGCAACGATCTTCTGGTTTCGTAAAAAAACAAAACATCTTGATGGAACAGGTATTTATAAGATGAAACTGTTTCCATTAATGCCTTTGATTTTTATAGCTGCTTATTTATTTGTAGGTATCAGCATTTCCGTTGCTGATTCGGCCGCAGCATTAACAGGGTTGGCTGTGCTGGCGGTATTTGTGCTGATTTATTTTTTATTCCATAAAAAGAAAGTTCAATAACATGTTACAGAAACTTCGCAAAGTTATTTATCATGTAAATGATCTTGCAAAGGCGAAAGAATGGTATACCGACCTTACAGGTATTCAGCCTTATTTCGACGAACCATTTTATATTGGGTTTGATATTAATGGGTTTGAACTGGGTCTTGATCCTGACATGACGAATGTGAAAGAAGGAAATCATAGTACCGCTTATTGGGCCGTAGAAGATATTCAGGCAGCAGTAGGAAAAGCAGTTGGGTTGAAAGCCAAACTGGTTTCACCAATCACGAATGTTGGCGGTACCATTGAAGTTGCCATTGTGGAAGATCCTTTTGGAAATTCAGTTGGATTAATTACAGGAGCTTAATTATATATATGGACTTATCCTACATTCTCAACGAACTGGGCGAAGACCGAGAACATTATTTCAATGCTGTTTCGCCGCCCATCATGCAAACAAGCAATTTTGCATTTAAAAAAGTAGATGATTTGCGGAGTGCTTTTGCAGATGAAATGAGTACTTATCTCTACAGCCGAGGATTGAACCCAACGGTTGATATTCTGCGTAAAAAACTGGCGGCATTAGATGGAGCCGAAGATTGTCTGGTCTTTAATAATGGTGCAGCTGCCATCTTTGCGGCAGTACTGGCCAATGTAAAAACAGGCGATCATATTGTAAGTGTGAGCAAACCTTATACATGGGTGCAACGCATGTTCGATGTTATTCTTCCACGCTTTGGTATTAGCACCACTTATGTTGATGGAAGAAAAACGGAGAACTATATTGAAGCAACAAAACCCAATACAACTTTTTATTATCTCGAAAGCCCCAACAGCTGGGATTTTGCTTTGCAGGATATTGAAGCGGTAGCGGCCTATGCAAAACAAAAGAACATCATTACCTTAATTGATAACAGTTATTGTACGCCGCTTTATCAGCAGCCATTACAAATGGGCATTGATATGGCCATGCAAACAGCAACCAAGTATATCGGCGGACACAGTGATACACTGGGTGGGGTGTTATGCGGTACCCATGCCATGATAAAAAAGATTTTCGACAGTGAATACCTGAATATCGGCAGCGGAATTCAACCTTTTAATGCCTGGTTGCTCATCCGTGGATTGAGAACTTTACCTGCCCGTCTGGAACGCATCAACCGATCAACCCAAAAAGTGGTTGATTTTATTAAAAATCATTCTGCTGTTTCTTCCATCATTTATCCGTTTGATGAGAGCTTTGGTCAGTATCAGCTGGCAAAGAAACAAATGAAGGAAGCACCCGGTTTATTTACCTTTTATTTCAGGGCAACTTCCCGGAAGCAGATTGTAACTTTTTGCGAAAGTCTGCAACATATACAAATGGCAGTAAGCTGGGGAGGCCATGAAAGCCTGTTATTGCCAAGGTGTGCAGCCTTACAGGATGAGGATTTTGATGCCGCCAACCCCGAACATCAAATGGCCCGAATCTATGTTGGATTAGAAGATCCTGAGTACCTGATCGCTGACCTTGATCAGGCTTTTAAAGCGGCTTTTTAAAGTAAAAGGGCTAAAAACAAAGAATGTTCAGGAAATAGTCGGCTTCACAGTTAAACCGCTAATCAAAATTCAATACATTCGTGCCCCTTAGAACCTATTTTTGTTATATGAGAAAAATTGTTCCGGCATTGGTGTTAACAGCAGTCCTGTTTTTATCCATGCTTCACCTGTCAGCCCAGGATAAATGGGATCTCCGCCGTTGTGTGGATTACGCTGTTGCGAATAACCTCAATATTAAGCAGGCCGACATTCAGGCAAAGATCTCAGCCCTTACTTTAGAGCAAAGCAAATTACAGCGCTGGCCCAATGCTAATTTTCAAAATAGCAATGGTTTCCAGTTTGGCCGTTCAATTGACCCTGCAACCAACGGGTTTACCAATCAGCAGATCACTTTTTCACAGTATGGACTTTCTTCCAGTGTGAGTTTATACAACTTCAATTCGCAAAAGAATCTTATTCTCGGGAATCAACTCGATGTAAAGTCCCAACTTGCGGCAGTTGAAAAATGGAAAAATGATATTTCGCTGAGTGTCGCTCTGGCCTATCTGCAGGCACTCCTTTCAAGAGAGCAGTTAAATATCAGTGCTGTACAACTGAATCAAACAAGAGAGCAGTTAGTATATACAAAGAAACTGGTTGATGCAGGAAGTCTGCCTGAACTCAATGCTGCTGAACTGGAAGCACAATTAGCTAGAGACAGCAGTACGTATATTGTTGCATCCACAACGTATCAATCGAATATACTGAGCTTAAAAATATGGATGAATTACGATCCGGCGTTATCCTTTGAACTGGACACTCCTCCGGTTGATATGATTCCGATTGAAACATTTGCTGAATTGCAACCCGACTTTGTATATAAGCTTGCACTTGAGAATATGCCTTTGCAAAAAGTAAACCTGTTGCGTTTGCAGGCACTGGAAAAATATCAAAAATCTGCAAGGGGCAGTATGTATCCTACCATTGGAGCTTTTGGAAATCTTAACTCCGCTTATTCAAGCGCATTGAAGAGCCTGCCGAAAGGTGCAAATGTTCCCATTGTGATTCCTATAGGATACACAGGTGCAGGTACTCCCTCCAGCCCAAATGTGTTTACACAAACTTTTGTTCCCGGGGCCTATTCAAAAGCAAATTTTGCACGGCAGCTTGATTTTAACTTCCGTCAATCAATAGGCATCAGTTTAAATGTGCCCATCTTTAATGGCGGCCAGGCAAGAACAGCGTGGCAGCGCAGCAAATTGAATTATCAAAACCAGCAAATCCAGGTTGACAAGGATAATCAAACACTGAAGCAGGATATCTACAGCGCATATATCAATGCGACAGCTGCTTTTCAACGTTACCAGGCATCTGTTAAAACGGTTGCAACAGCTGAATATTCTTATGATCTCACAAAGAAAAGATACGAGGCAGGGTTGTTACGTACCATTGATTTAATTACCAATCAGAATAATTTATTCAGGGCAAGACTGGAAAAAGTTTCTAACCAGTTTGATTATGTGTTCCGTATGAAACTTCTTGAGTTTTATAAAGGGCAGGGATTAAAATTATAAGCTATCAATAACATTAATTAACAGGCATAACATCATTATATGAGTAAGAAAATTTGGTGGATCATAGGAATCCTTGTTGTAGTAATAGTTGCACTGGTCATATTGAAAAAAACCGGGGCTGTTGGCAAAGACGAAGCCGTGAAGGTTGCAACAGAAAAAATCAGTAAGCGTACAATCATTGAAACAGTAAGCGCAAGCGGCAAGGTATATCCTGAAGATGAACGCAAGGTGAGCAGTGATGTGAGCGGTGAAGTAGTGGAAATGTATGTGGAGGAAGGCGACAGTGTTCGCAAGGGACAGATACTGGCGAGAGTATTTGCTGATGTACTTACTTCTGCAAGAGACCGTGCATCTTCTGTTGTAAACCAGCAGCAGGCGCAGGTTGGAAATACGGAAGCATCCATTGCGTCTTTTGAAGCAAGACTCAACCAGGCTAAACAGAATTATGAACGCCAGAAAAAATTGCTCAACGATAAAGTTATTTCTAAATCAGAGTTTGAAACAGCCGAAAGTCAGTACCTCACTGCACAGGCCGATTTGAATGCAGCACGTCAAACAGTAAAAAGTACCAAAGCAGGTGTGCAGAGTGCACAGGCAAGTTTAACAGAAGCAAATAAAAACCTGTCACGTACAACAGTGATTGCACCTATGAACGGGATTGTTTCATTACTGGCAGTTAAAAAAGGAGAACGTGTAGCAGGTAACAGTTTCAGTTTGGGTACAGAAATTATGCGTGTGGCAGATATGAGTAAGATTGAAGTAAGAGTGGACGTTGGTGAAAATGATATTCCGAAAGTAAAGATCGGCGACAGTGCTATCATTGAAGTGGATGCATACAACGACCGGAAATTTAAAGGAGTGGTTACACAGATTTCAAGCAGCAGTACATCTGCACAGCTACAGACAAGTTCTACCAGTGATGTAACCAACTATAAGGTTTATATCCGTATTGATCCGGCTTCTTATGCTGATTTGATTGATCCTGCAAAAGGAAAAAACCTTCCTTTCCGCCCGGGTATGAGTGCAAGTGCCGATATCATGACTACTAAACATGAAAACATTGTGGCTGTTCCAATTCTTGCAGTAACAACAAGAGATAAGAGTGAACAGGCATCAAAAACAAAAGCAAAAGAAGAACAGGATAAGAAAAAAGCACAGGGTCAGGATGCTTCTGCTACAGAAAATGCTGTTATGACTGATGAAATGGAAGAAGTTGTATTCATTATACAGAAAGATGGTACAGTTAAGAAAGTTGCCATCAGAACTAATATTCAGGACAATGAATATATTGAAGTGATGAGCGGAATAAAAGAAGGTGATGAGGTGATCAGCGCTCCATACAATACCATCAGTAAAACACTGAAGGATGGTATGAAAGTGAAAGTGGTGCCAAAAGATAAAGTGTACGAAGACAAGTAAGGAAAGAAATAAGTAAAAGAATCCCGCCCTAAGAGGCGGGATTCTTTTTTGCCGGATATATTGCACAGAAAAAAATATGGAGATTAAAGGAAGAAAAAAACAATCAAAACACCTGAATAAAGAGCGAATCAGTATTTTACATGTTCTTAATGAAACTGCTTGAATAAGGAAGAAGTAAAAAATAAATTTGCCATGATTGGCAGCGGAAGCTTTGCAACGGCTTTGACAAAGATTCTGAACGACAACAAAGTGCCCCTGCATTGGTTTGTACGCAATCAGCATATTGTTGAGCATGTAAAAAAGTATGGGCATAATCCAAGCTACCTGCGTTCTGCCTCTTTCAAAACAGAGCTGCTGGTGTTAAGTACTAATCTTGTTGAAACGATTGAGCATGCGGAATATATTATCCTTGCCATTCCATCGGCTTATGCAGAAGAAGTGCTGGGAGGTTTACCGAAAAATATTTTTGAAGGCAAAAAAATCATCTCTGCAATAAAAGGTATTATTCCCGGCAGAAATCAGTTGCTCAATGATTACCTGAAGGATGAATTTGAATTTGATATAAATGACTACTACACCATCATGGGTCCCTGTCATGCAGAGGAGGTAGCTTCTGAAAAATTATCTTATCTCACTTTTACGGGTCTGCACGATAAAACTGCACAATGGATCGCTGATCAGTTTAAGAATCATTACATCAACACCGTCATTAATGATGATGTGTATGGTGTGCAGTTTGCCGCCATCTTAAAAAACATTTATGCACTGGGCAGTGGTATTGCCCACGGGCTTGAATACGGCGATAATTTTTTAAGTGTATTGATTGCCAATGCCGCTGATGAAATGGCGGGTTTCCTGCGCAAAGTAGGGATCCGTAATATAGAAGTGGGTGTACATAAGGAACCGATCCCCGGTGTACAACTCCTGAAAAAATCATTCAGTAAATCGGCTAACTATGCCGCCAGTGTGTACATGGGAGATCTGCTGGTAACCTGTTATTCCATGTACAGCCGTAACCGTACGTTCGGGAATATGATTGGTAAAGGATTTACTGTGAAAGCAGCACAGCTTGAAATGAATATGGTGGCAGAAGGTTATAATGCCAGCAAGAGTTTTTATAATATCAACAAGGAAGTTGGTGCCGATATGCCCATTGCCAATACCGTGTATAAAATTCTGTGGGAAAATGTGCCGCCTGCTCTTGCATTTGAACAGTTGGAGGGGGAGTTGATTTGATTGTAAAGACTTCAAA
Organism: Lacibacter sp.; assembly: GCA_040081135.1. Classification (GTDB taxonomy): domain Bacteria; phylum Bacteroidota; class Bacteroidia; order Chitinophagales; family Chitinophagaceae; genus Lacibacter. Next base: position 41,164 of record JBEBHT010000001.1, read on the forward strand.
ACATTTGTTATTTGAGATTCGTATCCACTTGAACCCTGCACAAACAAAAGGTTTTATTTAGATGAAACCCTGAATAAAAATATGCTGACTTGAAATTCCCATAAGTATTTATTCATCATGAATAAAACTGGTTTAAAATATCTGCACTATGATTTTCTGCCTATTTAAAAGAATTATTCTTTCTCTAATTACATTGCTTTTTTTTATGCCAATAGTTTGCCAGGAAGTATCTGGAAAAAAAGGTTTTTTTATCAGGTATTCCAATTATGAACCTTTGTTTGGTACAAAAACTGAAAATTTAAATAACCATGTAATTGTAAAACAGGTTCGTTCGACTGTGTGGCCAGGAAGCAAATTTGAAACAGGGATTTTTAAACGGATTACACCAAAAATTAGTTGGAACAGCTCGATTGCATCCTCAGTTAATACCCAAATGATTCGTTATGATAATTTAAATGCAGTGGAAGATGAACGGGATTTTGGGTCACCTACTTTTTTAATTACAACAACAGCAGCAAAACATAAATTGATTGGCTTTTCTAATACTTTTCAATTTGAAATCTGGAAAGGATTTTTTCTTGAGGCTGGAGTTATGCCGGCATTTAATGTTTCAAAATCACTAACTAAGGAAAACATATCCTTAACTACTGATGCTGCTAACAAGGTGTACGCACCGCTTTTATGGAACACTTCAAGAAATATTAATAAGTTTTTCCTGTTTGGCCGGGTTGGAATCGGGTATTTGTATAAAGGCTTTTTTGTGAATTATCTGTTTGAGCAGAATCTTACGGCTGTTATAAATAAATTTTCATTTAAAGGGGATAATTATTTACTTAAATATGATTTCTGGAAAAACCAAGGGTATAGTATTGGGTACATGCATAATTTTAGTTATGATCATAAAAGAAAACCCACAGAAGTAGAACAGGAAAAAAGCAGAAATAAAAATAGAGAATCTTTTCCAGATGGATTATATCTCCAGGCAGGTATACCTCTTTCCATCACTGGTAAAGTGGCTTCTTCCTCAGCTACAAAAAACTACATCAAAAAAAATATTCAAACCGGCTTTGAATTTGGCGTAGGTCATTTAAACTGGCTTTCTAATAAGTGGTTTCTTCATACTTCTGTTCATGCAGGGTTTCAAACGTATGGATGCACAGTTTATATTCCTGTGCCTGGCATGTCTGCAAGTATTGATAGAAGCTGGCCACAGCGGGCAACTGGTTTTACAGCAAGTCTTCGTCTTCAGCCCGAATATCATTTTAAATTCAGGAAGCAGCAGGCGTACTTCGGGGCTGGATTGGGTATTAGCCAGTTACTTACAAACAGTAAGTATGAAAATTTCCTTTGGAACAGTTACAGAGCAAATGGAACTCAAATACAAGGCTATTTAATCGCAATCTCAAATAAGACTACTCAACTTCAAGTTCCTTTTACTATTGGAGTGCAAAAGCTAAATAAAAATAAGAGGTATTGGCGTTTTAGTTTGAGTTATTTGTATGGCCTGATTAATATGACAGAAATTGAATATTATCTAGATCCTGAGCGAGGCAATAAAGAACAAGGGAGTTTAGAAGGATTGAAATCTTCGTTTCAAATTTCAGTCATGAAGCAAATCAAAAACAGGTAACAAAAAAGCAGGCATTTTTAATGTGATTTGACAGAAATAGTTAAAACTTTATTGTCACTGCCAAAACCTCGAAACTCTTTGTAACTTTATACAAACAAAAAGACATGCCAGTTTCATTTACAGGTTTTGGTGGTTGGGCGCTGCTGCTGATGCTGGCAATAGGCATTGTTCATCATCTGCTTTCCCAGCGCAATGCAAAGAAACACTCAGTTGAATAAGTTTATCAGCTGATAGAATTCCCTTCGTCTTTCCCATACAGTTTAATCAGTAATGCAAACCTGTAATAAAACAGGATAGAAACAGCCATGAACAGGTGACTGATATCGTTATAATTGAACCAGCGGTTCAGGCTCAGCTTCAAAGCATGACAAAGAATAGCACCAACTCCGGCTGCTGTTGCGTACAGCAAATACTGAAATGCTTTTTCTTTTGTCTTCAGGTACACATACAGTTCAAAACTGAACACTACTACAACCAAACCATAGGTAGCATGTAATTCCACGTATAGAAAATCCAGCTTTACCAACGAAAGCGTCATGAAAGTGAGGATTTCAAAAATATTCAGCACAGAAAAAAACCGACCAACATTTTTATTCATCAATGGACGGCTGTGCGAAATAACTGCCCGTTCAAATGCTGCTACACCCGCCATGCTGATATACCAGCCGGGAATCTTTCCATACAATCCGGTTGCATATAAAAACGCATGACCAATCACTCCGCCAATAATAGTTGCCCAGCCAATCAGCAGAAAAAAATAACCGATATAGCGGTGTGTGAAAGATTGATTAAGACCTCTTTTCTTTAAACCATAGTATGCATAAAAACACGCAAGTGCAATCAGCAGATTTGTGAGAACTGTAAACGGTTCAAGGATGGTAATGCCGAAGAGATGAATCCTTGGCATGTCGGCTAAATTCGAAATTGCTTCGTACATGCGAACTTTATTATAGCTGAGACTTCACTAAATTAAACAAGCTTTTCCATTTTTAATGAATTCATTCTCTGTGCAACTCCACCTCTCTTTTACTCTGTGTTGAACTCAATCGAAAAACAACTCAGCAGCAATTCTGTCTGCAAATAACTTTCCTTCACCAGTTAAGATGAGATGATTGTTTGCTTCCATCAGCCAGTTTTTATTTACAAATGCAATAGATTCTGCTTCCAGTTGTGCGGCTTTCTCTTCTCCGAATTTTTCTTTTATAAAATTTAAATCGCAACCTTCCATCAATCGCAGGCTGGTCATAATATATTCGTTCAACTGTTGTACAGAACTCAGTTCTTCTTTTTCAAACGGAATACTGTTTTGCTGCAATGATTGAATGTACTGCTGATTATTCGCCACATTCCACTGTCGGCTGTTGCCATTAAATGAATGGGCTGATGGTCCAAGCCCTAGGTAATGGGTTCCATGCCAGTAACTGCTGTTGTGTTTGCTCCTATGTCCCGGCTTTGCAAAATTAGAAATCTCATAGTGCTCAAAACCAGCCTGCTTCATTGCTTCCATCAACAATAAAAATTGGCGGCTTTGCTGTTCAGGATCAATGTCCACTTTCTGATGAAGACGGATCTGTTTATCCAACGGAGTTTTTTCTTCAACCGTTAAGGCATAGCAGGAAAGATGGGTAATGTTTTGCTGCAATACCCAATCCATATTCTGTTTCCACTTATCGTCGATTAAACCGGGAGTGCCATAAATTAAGTCAACAGTGAAATTATCAAACCCGGCATTTCTTGCTTTTTGAATCACCTGTTTAGCATCGTTAGCTGTATGTGCCCTGTTCATCCATTGCAGGTCTTCATCAAACAAAGATTGAATGCCGATACTCAGTCGATTAATACCTGCCACTTTCCACCCTGCAAGTTTTTCATCGGTAACATCATCGGGGTTGGCTTCTAATGTTATTTCTGCACCGGGACTAACCACAAACTGTTCCTGAAGTTTGTTCAGGATTGTGTTTACTTCTTCGTTGGAAAGTAAACTTGGGGTTCCTCCACCAAAATAAATTGTTTCAATAACCCGGTTGTCTAAATAATTATTTGAGGATTGTAATTCAATCTCCTTCAATAAAGCAGTCACAAATTCGTTTTTATACCGCAGACTTGTACTGAAATGAAAATTACAGTAGTGACATGCCTGCCTGCAAAACGGAATATGTATGTAAATACCTGCCATTAGCTGTTAAATAATGTGTGTTTTATTTTTCGGCAGGTAAACCTGTTTGCAAAAAGGGATATGAATGTATATTCCGGCCAAATGAATGCTTAATTTTATCACTTATGTTGATTCAGCAAAACTAACCGTTCGTGCATCAAAAAAGCAAAGCTTCTTTCTGTTCTCTACTTCTTTCATGTATTTGCTGCATGATTGCATTTACTGTGCAGGCACAAAAAAAATATCCTTTGCAGTATCGCTTTACTGACACTGCCGATGTTTCTGCTTCCCTTAGTTTGCAAACCGGCTTTGATGATAAAGCCTCCTGCAGCCAGTATATTTTTCAACTTCCTCAATTGTTGCAGAAGAAAGGATTTGTAACTGCATCTGTTGACAGCGTACAAATGGATACTGCTTCAGCCAACATACTGATCTTCCTGGGTAAGCAATACCGCTGGGCCAAACTCAATATCGACTCTCTTCCACAGGAATTATTAAACAGCGCAGGTTACAGGGATAAGAATTTCAAACAGCAACCGCTGGACTTCGCTGCTGTTCAGCAATTGCAGCAACGCTTACTGGATAAACTGGAGAATGCCGGGTATCCCTTCGCCAATATCTATTTAGACAGTTTTGATTTGCAGGAGGAAGGAATGAGTGCTGTGTTGAAAATGGAAAAGGGGCCGCTTTACAGAGTAGACAGTATTCGTGTTTATGGTGATGTAAGAATCAACAACCGGTTTCTGCAACGTTATCTTGAAATTCCTGACGGCTCTATTTATCAAAAACAAAAATTACTCAGCATCAGTTCAAAGCTGTTGCAACTGCCTTACTTAACCGAAGAACAAAAATGGAACATGAGTTTCCTGGGAACCGGGTCAATTGTAAACCTGTATTTAAAAGAAAAGAAGAGCAGCCAAATAAATGGATTGATTGGATTTTTACCGGCAACAGATCAGCAGGGACGGAATAAATTATTGGTAACGGGTGATTTCAATCTCAACCTCCGCAATAGCTTTGGTTTGGGTGAAGCATTGAGTGTGGTATTTCAACAGGTGCAGGTTCAATCACCACGGCTGCAATTAGGTTATCAGCAACCCTTCCTGTTTGGCTCTCCATTTGGTGTTGATTTTTCCTTTGATGGGTTTAAAAAAGATACCAGCTTTCTCAATATTAATCTGCAGTTGGGTGTGCAGTATTCTTTTGGCGGAAATAAAAGTGGAAAAATATTTTACCAACAGTTTATTTCCAATCTGCTTGATGTAGATACCAATGCAATCCGCAACAACAGGCGGTTACCCGACCAGATAGATCAGACAACATCAAACATCGGCATTGAATACGAATGGTTCAATACAGATTACCGCTTTAACCCACGCAAGGGAATTGATATGAAGCTTACAGGTTCTGCAGGCATCCGGCGCATCAGGCAGAATAATAATATCAGCAACATAAAAGATTTATCCAATCCCGGCTTCAACTTTCAATCCCTGTATGATTCACTGGGTACAAAAGCATATACATTCCGCTTCAGAGGGAATGTGGCTAAATATTTTAAGACAGGTAAGCAAACAACATTTAAAACTGCTTTGAATGTGGGCCTGGTGCAAAGTCCCCGCATCTTCCGTAATGAACTATACCAGATTGGCGGATTTCGCATGCTGCGGGGATTTGATGAAGAAAGTATTTTTGCATCGGCTTATGCAGTTGTAACAGCTGAATACAGGATTCTTATTGGATTAAACAGTTACCTCTATGCATTTACAGATGGCGCATGGGCACAGAATCACAGTCAGTATGCACATACGTCCAACACCTATTTTGGAACGGGATTAGGACTTGCTTTTGAAACCAAGGCTGGCATTTTCAATATTGCTTTTGCTGCAGGCAAACGAAATGATCTCTCCTTTAATCTCAGGCAAAGTAAAATTCATTTCGGTTATGTGAATTTTTTCTGATGGATAGTTTGGCTTGCATATTTTTGCAGCAACCGATGCGTTTACTTATACTCATTTCTGCTTTGTTTTTTTGCTGTGATTCTTATGCACAGGATTCAGCTGCTGTAAAAAAAACGGCAGACAGTCTTGCAAAGGATTCAGTT